>JAKSHW010000205.1 GCA_024399195.1 archaeon
TGACGTCCTACCGGTATCGGTACAGGGAACGGTTTACGGGATGTCGCATTCTCCATCAGGGC
Organism: archaeon; assembly: GCA_024399195.1. Classification (GTDB taxonomy): domain Archaea; phylum Thermoplasmatota; class Thermoplasmata; order Methanomassiliicoccales; family Methanomethylophilaceae; genus Methanomethylophilus. Next base: position 63 of record JAKSHW010000205.1, read on the forward strand.
GACCATGTCCTTGGTGGTAGGGGTATCGCTCACGACCAGGTCCAGCTCGGCCCTGCAGTAGTTCACGATATCGTCCGAACACCCTTCGTCTAGGAACCTGCAGTTCACCTTCAGTCCGAAACGGTCTAGCATGGACACGAGTTCCCTTTTACGGGATGGGCTCTGGAAATTGAAGAAGGAGGAACCGATGAGGTTGACCGTTCCAGGGACCTTTTCCACCGAGGTATCTACCATCTGCACCATGTTCTGCAGGGACATTATGAATCCCCCGTTGTAGTCTCCGGCCATGTCTCCGTCGGCAGGGACGTAGTGTATATCGATGTCGGGATTACGGGACCTTACACGGCCTATGCATCCCAGACAGTCGTCGCCGGTTATTCCGGGCATACACGTGGTGACTACCGCGACATGTCTGAAACCGTCGTTTATGGCGTTCTCGATCCCTTTCTCCAGTTCATCCGTTCCACCGAATATGGACGCGGTGTCGTCCATCATGGTGGTGTAGGTGTTCATATGGGGCGGTGTGTCGTAGATCCCTCTTTCGAACAGCTCCATGACAGCCTTCGTACGGGTCGTTTCCATAAGATAGGTGCAGGATCTAGGTCCATGCATCACAATGGCGAAGTCGTTCAGAAGGGAATATGCGGCAAGGGCACCGTATGCGGCGCATGAGCTGAGGGTTTTCGTTCCTTTGATCGTTTTACGGGGGCCGGAACAACCGCAGCATGCCGTTCGAGGGATCTCCTCGGAACTTTTCGGACGTATGTCCCTTCCGGCGGCCAGATCGGAAAGCTGGTCTTCGTCCAGGGGTTCGGGATATACCATGGGTACGGTGCCGTCACCCGCATCTACTATCCTGTCCACGATCCCGTCTATTATCTTGGAAATGTCCCTTTCAGGAAACATCTCCCTTACGGTCTTTCCTGATGCCTCCGCCTCGGAGAACGAGCGGTCGCGAGGTATTATCCCCAAGATGGGGGCTTTGACGGCTTTGGAGAACCTCTCTACAGCATCCTTTTCCCCTTCCGTTCCGCGTGAGTTCAGGATCATACCTATCAGACGGGGTTTTCCGGTATCGAAGTTCCTCATACCTCTCATTATGTTGTTGGCGGCGTAGAGCGACATGAACTCCCCCGAGGTCACCAGGATGACCCCGTCGGCGTATTCCGCTCTTAACGGTACGGCGAATCCTCCGCACACCACATCGCCCAGGACATCGAATATGCGGTAGTCCGTGGGAACACGGTCACAGCCCAGTTTTCTGAGCATGTCGAACGTCGTGAGGATCCCTCTTCCTGCACACCCTATCCCGGGTTCGGGACCTCCCGCCTCCACACATTGTACATTTCCGGAGCCTTGTACCATTATGTCGGAGAGCCTTCTTTCGGCAGGAGGGGTCTCACGGACGTATTCCAATACCGTTTTCTGAGCCTTTCCACCCAACAAAAGGCGTGTGGAATCATGTTTGGGATCGCAACCGATCTGCATGACATTGTTTTTCCTGTATGCCAATGCGACGGATATGTTGGCAGCCATTGTCGATTTGCCGATACCGCCTTTGCCGTAGATCGCGATCTGGAACATATGGGTGGCCCCTGTATGTAGAATGGATAATACAACCGTCTATATGTCGTTGTTCTAGACCATGGACGTGTGGGCATGGATTAGGTACAGGGTTTGCGAAACCCCGGTATACAATTGAACGTATATCGTTGGATTTTTAAAAACAATATCTGGCTAATTATCAAAATCCAATTTTCATAGTTATTTAATTAATCTATACATGAATAATTAGACAAATGTCTAAAGTATTATATATCAAACCAATTATGTGAACCCGTCCAAAAGGACAAGGGTAATACAAATGTTCAAGTCAACTTCCGAGTAGGTTACTTCTATCGTGGCCATAGTGGTCGCCGTGTTCGTGACCGTCATCCTTCTGGCCGACGGTGTATCTGCGGAATCCGTGGGATATCTGGGACCTGTCGCCAACAGCGGGGACATCGCCTGGACAATGGTCGCTTCCGTCCTGGTGTTCGCGATGGTCCCCGGTGTCGCTTTCTTCTATGGTGGAATGCTCAGGAAACAGAGCATGACCGCCACAATGTCCCAGTGTCTCGTCGCTGCAGGGATCATGGCCCTTTCCTGGGTCATCTGCGGTTATTCACTGTCTTTCGGCAGTGACGGGTTCTGGATCGGGAACCTCGATCACCTGTTCATGACCGGTGTAGTCGAGGATGCCACCGGAGGGGACATCAGCGAGCTCGAGTTCGCACTGTTCCAGATGACCTTCGCAATGGTCACCGCGTGTGTAGTCATCGGAGCCTGTGCGGAACGTGTGAGGTTCACTGCATTGGCATGGTTCCTGGTTTTCTGGGGATTCTTCGTATACACCCCTATGGCCCACTGGGTCTGGGGAGGGGGATTCTTCGACCAGCTGTTCACCGTCCGTGATTTCGCGGGAGGAACCGTCGTCCACATCTGTGCCGGAGTCACCGGTCTCGCCCTCATCACCTTCGTCGGTGTGAGGAACAAGTACATCCGCAAGTCCAGGGCCCACAGTATCCCCTTGGCGTTCCTGGGGGCCATGCTCCTGTGGGTCGGATGGTTCGGATTCAATGGAGGTTCCGGACTCCTTGCGAACGGACAGATGGTCCACGTATGTTTCGTCACCATGTTGGCGAGCGCCGCCGGACTGATCGCATGGTGTGTATGTCAGTATGCGGTGACCGGAAAGGTAGGTGCCTTGGGACTCATCACCGGAGC
>JAKSHW010000206.1 GCA_024399195.1 archaeon
GAGGCCAGGATCAAAAAGGCCTTGGACCAACTCGGTCTCACCGAGAACACCAAGATCGTCTTCAAGGCGTTCCGTCTCAATCCCAACGCACCCAAAGAGCCCAAACGCAACATGGTCGAGGGTTTCTCCCACCATTACCGCATAAGTCTTGATGCGGCCCGTGCACAGGTGGAACGCATTGAGGCCATGGGTCGTGGCGAGGGTCTTGTTTTCAACTATGCCACCGCACGCAACTCCAACACCATGGACGCCCTCAGACTCGCCAAACTGGCACAGACCAAAGGCAACGACTTCGGAAACAGGTTCGTAGAGAGGATGTACAAAGCCTACTTCGAGGAAAACCTCGTACTTGCCGACCACGGGGTGCTCAGGAAGATCTCCTCGGAGATGGGACTTTCCCCCGAAGAGGTCGAGAACGTACTCGGAAGCAATGCGTTCAGGGAGGATGTCGAAAGGGAGGAATACGAGGCACATTCCCTCGGCATCAATGCTGTACCGTTCTTCGCCATAAACAGGGCCTACGGTATCCCCGGTGCCGTCGATATAAGGGATATGAAACAGATCCTCGAACATGCCTTCAACGAGGAAGAGGCCGAATCCGTGGAGAACGGAATGGTCTGCGGACCTGACGGATGCCGTCCCGCTGACGAATGAAACAACATACCGGGACGGGGTATACCCTCTCCCGGGATCATTTTTACGATAGTATGGACGAACGTACCTTGGAAGAATTAAGAGAAGCCGCGGAGAACGGTGAACCGGAAGCCATGTACCTTCTCGGTATGAAGTACGAGAAAGGGGATGGTGTTCCCGAAGATTGGGATACCGCAAGAGCATGGTTCGTCAAAGCGATCCAGAAAAACCATTCCAAGGCACGTTCGCATCTTGCATACCAATTGGAAATGCGTGACGATGTCCGTATCGCCAAAGGCAACGACTGGGGATGGGCCGACATGAGCGAGACCATCCGTTTCAGACGCGGACGTAACTGAACGAAAAATGACGCACGCCCGACAGGAGCCCCATCGGACGTGCAGGTATACGTTATGGGTCTGTTCAGGCCCAGTAGGGTTTCTTTACGAACTTGTAAGAGGAAAGGATAGCAGTAGCCGCCTCACCGCAACCGGTGATGATCTGCTTGTACTTTCCTTCGTAGTCGATGACATCACCACAGGCGAACACACCGTGACGGTTGGTGCTCATATCCCATCCTACTTTGATGAGACCGTTCTCGGTTAGGTCGAGTCCCCAGCGGGTGAGGATTCCGAGATCGGAGGTGATACCGATGTTGATGACCGCAAGGTCTGCGGGCACGGTGACCTCCTCCTTGTCCTTGATAAGGGTGATGCTTTCGAGCTTGTCGGTTCCGTTGAAGGATTTGACACTGGTGCTCATCATACAGTTGACGCTACTTGCGGCGAGGTTCTTGACGTTCATCTCGTCGGCCCTGAACTCGGGTCTGCGGTGGACGAGAGTCGTATCTGTGACGGAATCGGAGATCAGTGCCATCTCGATCGCACTGTTTCCTCCACCGAACATGACGACCTTCTTTCCGACAAGGTCCTCTTTGACAGGAAGGATGTAACTGATTCCCTTTCCATCGAGCTCGGTCTCTCCGGGAACCTCCATCTTCCTGGGGGTGAAACGTCCCATACCGATGGCGATGACGACGGAGGAACACTCGTACTCGTTGTCCTGCGTCTTGACGATGAGCTTCTGGTCGCCGTCGATGATGTCGGTGACGGTCTGACCTTCCTTGATGTCGCACTCGAGCGATTCGGCCTGTGCGTACAGTTTATCGGAGAGTTTTCTGGCCTGGACGGTCTCATAACCGGGGTAGTTGTGGATTCCCTTCTCAGGATAGAGGGCGACAAGCTGTCCTCCGACCTTTCCGGACTCCAGGATGAGAGTGCTCATCAACTTCGATCTTGCGTAGATTCCTGCAGTGAGGCCGGCAGGACCGGCACCGATTATAATAACGTCGTATACCATCCAAATCCCGAAATACTAACATTATAAAATAGTGTCCCTCAATTTGTGTCCAATTCATATGATAATCTACTGATAATTGATATTTTAACGCTATTTAATACGAATTTCGTAATATTTATTCGAAATTCGAAGAAATTACTTCGAAATCCCCATCGACAAGATATAAGTATTGCGATAACCTCGCCCTACACATGGTTATCGAATTCGGAACTTTTGCAGCAGTTCTCGTCCTGTCTGCAGCATTCCTTGTCGGACTGTTCGTCATGAACCGCAAGGGAGCCGACGACGAGTAAACCCATTTCCCGGGACTTCAACGATCGAGGGGTCTCGGATAACCAATTTTTGAGTATTACGACCGTTTTTTCCAAGTTTCTGGTAGCGTCCCGTTCATGTTAAATAGGGTAACTATCATTTTGATAGTAGGTGAAACAAATGGTAGCAATCCCCCAGAAAGTTCTCGACCTTATCGCAGACCCCGCATCCGTAAAAGCATTCACTACCGTCAGTGCAGACGGACAGCCCCACTCCATCGTCGCAGGAACCATCATCGCCCCTGCACCCGACATGATGGCCATCGGAAAGGTCCTCATGAAGACCTCCGAGCAGAACATCGCAGCCAACAACAAGGGAGCATTCCTCATCACCAAAGGAATGGAGTCCTACGAGGTCGTCGTCACCTTCAAGGCATCCGTCGACTCCGGAGAGCTCTTCGATGCGATGAACAAGAACCTCGAGGCCATCCACCTCCACGCTTCCGCCGTCTTCCTCTTCGATGTCGTTGCAGTACGTGACGAGTCCGCCGGACCTACCGCCGGAACCGTCATCGCCTGATATC
>JAKSHW010000207.1 GCA_024399195.1 archaeon
TTGGGGGGAACGGGGGTCCTGCCTTCCATCCTGGTGATGATGACGGTCTGGCTGATGGAGGGGAGGGTGAACTCCTTCTTCACGGCGGCCGCGGAGGCACAGAAGGAACTGACACCGGGGATGACCTCGTAGTCGATTCCCTCTGCGTCGAGCCTTACCATCTGCTCCCTGATGGCACCGTAGATGGAGGGATCGCCGGTGTGGACACGTGCGACCTGTTTTCCCTCTTTGACGGCAGGGATCATGACATCCATGACCTCGTCGAGGCTCATGTAGGCGCTGTCGTAGACGACGGAGCCCTCTTTCCTGCATTCGAGTACGGCGGGGTTGACGAGGGAACCGGCGAAGATGATGACGTCGGCCTCTCCGATGAGCCTCTTTCCTTTGATCGTGATGAGTTCGGGGTCTCCGGGACCTGCTCCGATGAAATGTACGTTGACCATGGTTCAAACCTTCTTTTTGATTAAAACGGTTGTAAAGTATCCGTATTCGCGTTCGGGGTCGAGAGGACCGATGTACTCGTCCTCCATTCCGATGTTGCTCATCACGGTTGCATTCTCAAGGGGGATGTTCCTAGCGTTGAGCATCTCCACGATCGCGGGGATGGATGCGAACGCCTTCATGATGACGAGATTGTCCACGGTGTCGAGGATGGTCTCCACTTTGGAGTTGTTGCGTTTGGCGAGCGATGCCACGGCCACGCTCTCCTCCCCGATCATGAGGGGGAGCCTTGCCTTGGCGGCACCATGGCAGAACGAGGGGATTCCGGGAACGACCTCGGTCTCGTATCCTCTTTTCTGTATGTCCCTGTCGATGTACATGTAAGTGCTGTAGACGGCCACGTCCCCGAGGGTCACCATAGCGATGTCCTTTCCTTCGTCAAGAAGTCCGCACATCTTCTCCATGGCATCGGCACGGCATTTCTTACGTACCTCGTCATCGGGGTTCATACTGAACAGGAGCTCGACGATCTGTTTTCCGGAAACATCGACCTCTTTCTTGATGATCTCGAGAGCGGTTCCATCCTCTCCAAGCTTTTTCACAGGATATGCTATGACCTCGACCTTTTCAAGAAGTTCCTTGGCCCTTATGGTCATAAGTTTAGGGTCTCCAGGGCCTACCCCGATACCGTAAAGCTTACCTTTCATTATACCACCTATATCTCATGGGATGAAAATCAAAGGATTCATCATCCAACACGTATAATGGTGATGGCTCATTGGATAAATATGACTATCGCAGACCTAGTACATCCAAATAATACCAACAGAAACAGACATTGAAGCGTTATGGAAAACGTTCTAACGGACCGTCACTGTTGTATTCTATCGGGAAGGCCGTCACGACGTTGTTATCCTGAATAACGTTACCCTGCACATATCGGTACAACGTTACACGTTTCAGAGGGACGGACCGTAGAAAGCAATATTATTCAATTATTGGATTAAACAGCCGATATGGGTGATACTATGGACGACGAAGATTACATCATCGCTGTAGACAACCTTGTGAAAAGGTACGGTGAGAAACCTGCGATAGACGGGCTCTCCATGCGTGTGAAAAGAGGTGAGATGTACGCCTTCCTCGGACCCAACGGTGCGGGAAAGACCACCACCGTACGTGTACTGAGCACACTTACCGGTTTCGATTCAGGTACCGTGTTCATAGACGGACACAACATAACCAAAGAGGCCAAGTCCGCAAAAGCCGCCATAGGTGTGATCCAACAGCAGATCAGCCTCGACAAGGACCTCACGGTATGGGAGAACATGATGGCACATGCCATGTACCAGAAGATCCCCAAGGCCGAAAGGAAACAGAGGATCCAGGACCTTGCCGAATACATCGGTCTTGGAGAATACTACAACTACAAGGTCGACAAACTTTCCGGAGGTTGGAAGAAGAGGGTCGCCATCGTCTGTGCCCTCGTGCACAAGCCCAAGCTCCTTTTCCTCGACGAACCCACCGTCGGTCTCGACATCCAGGCGAGAAGAGGCCTATGGGACCTTCTCAGGAAGCTCAACGAGGACGGAATGACCATTTTCCTCACCACTCATTACATCGAGGAGGCTGAATCCCTCTGCAACAGGGTCGGTTTCATCGAGAAAGGGAAGATCATCACCGAAGGAACCCCCGAGGAGATGGCCGCCAAGATCGGAAAGGTCACCGTGGAATACTTCGGAACCGACAGAAAGACCCTTTACAGGTACTTCCAGAACAGGGAGGAGGCGGACGCGTTCGCCAAGACCCTCGACGACAGCTACACCGTCACGGTCAGGAGGACCAACCTGGAGGACAGTTTCGTGGAGCTCACAGGTAACAAGATCGGAGACAACGGGTTCATGCTCGGTAACAAGGGCAAAGGCATGGGTTCCGGTATGCACAAAGGAGGTCACATGTGATGTCCCTGTTACAGGAAGCATACTACGTCGCATGGTCCGACCTCAGGTACATGAGGCATACCATCAAGAACATCTTGATCTCCAGCCTTGTGACCCCTCTGCTATACCTTCTCGCGTTCGGTTACGGCCTGAAGGCGGGAGACATCGTCATCGACGGTGTGACGATTCCCTATCTTGATTTCGTCATACCCGGTATCATAGCACTTTCGTCACTGTCCTCGTCGTTCACTTCGACCTCTACAAGGCTCAACGTCCAGAGGCTCTACTACAAATGTTTCGATGAGATGATGATGTGTCCCTTGAGCAACTCCGCGATCGTCCTTGGAAAGTCCGCACTGGGGCTCTGCAGGGGCCTTCTGAGCTGTTCCATCATGTTCGTGATCGGGTACGC
>JAKSHW010000208.1 GCA_024399195.1 archaeon
GTCCCCGCATCTGCGGGGGTGTTCCTATCTCCACCGACGTCTTCCTCAGTTGGGAGCCATTGTCCCCGCACTTGCGGGGTTTTTAAATCATATTTACATACCGTTACTATTATTGGGGGTTTTCCTGTTTGACGGTCATAGACGAAAAAGACGGATACGTGTATGTCGGTGGTAGAAGGCTCAAAAGAGGATATACAACAGGGTCCTGTGCCGCATCCGCTTCCAAGGCCGCCATAGAGATGCTCCTTAGTGGAAAGCTTGTGGAGACCGTGGACATCGTCACTCCCCGTGGAATCCCTCTCCATATTCCAATCGAGAACCCTGTGATCTCCGAAGGAAAGGCGAGATGTGCCGTAAGGAAGGACGGTGGTGACGATGCCGACGATACCAATGGAGCTTTGGTCTATTCCGAGGTCACTTTGTGCGATGAACCAGGCATCCATATCGATGGAGGTATAGGTGTCGGGCGTGTGACCAGGAAAGGTCTCGATCAACCCCCTGGAAATGCCGCCATAAACAGGGTCCCAAGAAGCATGATCACCGAATGCGTCAACGATGTATGTCAGGCGTTCGGGTACACAGGTGGTGTGAACGTCGTCATCAGTGTCCCTGAAGGCGAGAGGATTGCCAAGAGGACCTTCAATCCCCGTCTCGGCATCCAGGGCGGAATATCCATCCTCGGTACCAGCGGTATCGTCGAGCCTATGTCCGAGACCGCTCTTTTAGGTTCGATAAAAGCCGAGATGAAGGTTTTCATGGCGCCTGGAAGGAAGTATCTCCTTACCGTCCCCGGTAACTACGGAAAGGATTTCGTCACCGCATATCCCGCATTGGAAGGTCAGCAGCCCGTCGAATGCAGCAACTTCATCGGGGATTTCCTCGACATGGCCTTGGAAATGGGGGCCAAAGGCGTACTTCTAGTAGGAAACCTCGGAAAGCTTGTGAAGTTGGCGGGAGGTATAATGAACACCCACTCCCGTAATGCGGATTCCAGAATGGAGATACTCGCTTCCAATGCGATAATGGCCGGTGCCGATGTGGACATGGCGAAAAGGATCATGGGATGCATCTCCACAGATGATGCATTGGAGATTCTCGATGAGAAAGGCCTCATCGGACCTACAATGGAGATACTGATCCCCAAGATAGAATTCCATATGAACCACCGTGTGAAAGGGGACATAGAGGTAGCCGCGGTGGTCTTTTCTTCCGAATTCGGCATACTGGGACATACGCCCTCTGCCGATGCTTTGATCAAAAAGGTCTGTGATATGGAATGAAGGTCTGGATTATCGCATTCACCACCAACGGTTGCAGGACCGCCAAACGTATAGCCGAACATCTGTCGGATGAGAACGTCTCACTTTTCGCTAAGAGCACTTCCGATGAGATAGGCATCGCCCATGTCGATTCCTCTATGAGGGAATGGACCAAGAGTGCATTCGCCGAGTGCGATGCCATAGTCTTCGTAGGTGCTATAGGTATCGCGGTACGTGAGATCGCACCGTTCGTCAGATCCAAGGACGTGGACCCCGCTGTGATATCTGTAGATGAAAAGGGACGTTTCTCTGTACCGGTACTTTCCGGCCATATCGGAGGAGCCAATCCCTTGGCGGTCAGGATCGCCGGTGGAATAGGTGCCGTGCCTGTGGTCACCACCGCCACGGACATCAACGGTAAGATCGCCATAGATTCGTTCGCGGTCACCCACGACCTCACCATAACCGACCTGCATGCGGCGAAGGACATCGCTGCACGTATCTTGGCCGGCGACCCCGTGGGCCTCGTAAGCGACGTCCCTCTGGTCGGGGAGGTGCCGCCCGAGCTCACCGGTCCTGCGGACTCCCCGAGCGGGGTTTATATCGGTGAGAAGGACGTGAGGCCGTTCCCCATGACGCTCCGTCTTGTACCCCGTAACAGGGTCCTCGGTATCGGATGCAGGAGGGACACCCCTCAGTCGGACATCGAGGAGATGGTCGCCAAGGCGTTGGAGACCGCGGGTGTGAGTATGGACACGGTACGTGCGTGTGCCTCGATAGACCTCAAGAAGGACGAGAAGGGTCTTCTCGGGTTCGCATCCGACCACAGGTTGCCTATAACGTTTTACACGTCCGAGGAACTGAACGCGCTGGAAGGCGATTTCAGCCGTTCCGACTTCGTACGTTCCATCACGGCCGTCGACTGCGTATGTGAAAGGTCGGCGGTCAAGGTCTCCCGTAACGGGAGGATAATCCTAAGGAAATTCGCCGGTAACGGCGTCACAGTGGCTATCGTCGAGGAGGATTTCTCCGTCGACATGGGAAAGGGAAGGAAATGACAGAGAAGGTTCTTGTTTTCGCAGGTACGACCGAGGGAGGGGACATCACCCGCATCCTCGTCGAGAACGGTGTTCCCGTTCATGCATGTGTGGCCACCGAATACGGAAGGACGAGCGTCCCTGTATCGGAAAACGTCGAGGTCTCCGACCATCCCCTCGGTCATGACGGTATGAGGGGGCTCATGAAGGACTACCGCATCGTTGTCGATGCGACACACCCCTACGCAGTCCGTATAACCCAGCATATACAGGAGGCGTGTGCGGACACCGGTGCAAGGTATATCCGTCTGCAGCGTCCTGCTTCCTGTACCGAAGGGGACGACATAATCACCGTCGGTTCCGTGGACGAGGCCGTGGAGTACCTCAAAGGCACGGAAGGCAACATCCTCGTGACCACCGGTAGCAAAGAACTTGCCAAATACACCGCGATCCCCGACTTCAAGGAGAGGGTGTACG
>JAKSHW010000209.1 GCA_024399195.1 archaeon
TGGGTGCGGCCCTCGTCAACGTGCTGACGGTCAAACTCCATCTCACGGCGGGACAGGAACTGTGCGACGGGGACTACGACCGTCTGAACGCCCTTCTGACCTGCGGTCTGAATGACATCTACGTCATGCCTTTCCTCGAGTTCGACGGGGTGTGTAGGACGGACCATCTGTGCATCTACAGGACGTTCGTGGAGAAGATGTTGGAAAGGCGCTCCAGTTGGACGTCCGAAGCGGTTGAACGTATCGTTATGGTTTAAAAATTTCTAATATATTAGAAATTTCTTTTGAATCTATAAAAATTTCTAACACACTAGAAATTTTAACCAGGATACATTGTACCTGCATGAAGAAGATCATCGAAAGAACGGGATACATGGAACGTCTGATACGTTCCAAGGACCTTCCACAGGTGGTCAAGGTGATAACCGGTCCGCGCAGATGTGGGAAATCGTTCCTGATGGGACAGTTCGTCCGGTATCTGGAATCGAACGGAGTGGACAAGGACGACATACTCAGCATAAACTTCGAATCGCTGTCAGGCCAGGATATCACGGATCACCGGGAACTGAACTCGATCCTGAAAGAATATGTGACGGGAAAGAGGTTCTGTTACGTGTTCCTCGACGAGGTGCAGAACGTGAAGGGTTGGGAGCTTTCCGTGGCGGCCTTATGTGCCGAGGGCAACGTCGATGTATACATAACCGGTTCGAATTCGGACATGCTTTCCACGGAACTCGCCACACATCTTTCGGGAAGGTACATCGAGATATCCCTCCAGCCGTTGTCTTTCTCGGAGTTCGTGGACATGCACGGGTTGGATCCCGATGAGTCCGCCCTTTCGGAATACATCAGGTACGGGTCCATGCCGGAAACAGACCCTGGGAGGGGGGAGGAGTTCTGCGGTTCGTATCTGGAAGGGGTTTTCAATACCGTTCTGGTCAAGGACATACTCGGCAGATTGAAAACCAACGACGTTACCAAGTTACGGTCGATCGCCAGATTCCTGTATTCCAACATAGGGAACGAGTGCAGCATCCTGTCGATATCCAAAGGTACCGGTCTAAACAAGGACACCGTTTCGAAATACGTGGACGCCCTGTGCAACGCACTTCTGTTCTACCATTCCGAGAAATATGACATAGTCGGGAAGAAACTGCTTTCCACGAACGGCAAGTTCTATGCGTCCGATCTCGGGATCAGGAACACGGTCCTTATGGGGGCACAGGGGAACGATATCGGCAGACCGTTGGAGAACATAGTTTTCCTGGAGCTCAGGAGAAGGGGATATACGGTCAGGACGGGCAGTTTCAGGGATACAGAGGTGGATTTCACAGCCATCCGTAACGGGACCACGGAATATTTCCAGGTGACACAGACGATGTTGTCCGAAGTGACCCGTGAAAGGGAGTTCAGACCGTTGAAACGTATAGGTGACAATTTCCCCAAGAAGATCCTCACATTGGACCGTATCGGTCTGGGATCGGACCAGGGTATAGAGACGGTCAATCTGATCGATTGGCTCATGGCTGGTTGACGAAAGTGGGCGCATACCGCTTGTGTGTAGCGGTCGATCGGATGTTACAAGGTCGTGGTGACATCGTATCGATCCTCTTTTACCGGGATCGGTCCTTGTCCAGAAGCCAATCGATGACATTGACGACCTTTATCCCTTCGTCGGACCCTAGTCCGAACCTGTCAAGCGTGAGGACGGTCTTCGGACAATTGTCCTTTATACCCTTCAGCGACCTCATCTCCCTTTCATATGTCCCTTCGGCCATCATGGTCTGACATACCTGGAAATATTCGGTACCTTCACCGTCGGTGGCGGTGAAATCCACCTCACGGTCGCGGTAGCTTCCTGTTCTGACGGTATAGCCTCTGCGAAGCAGTTCCAGATACACCACGTTCTCCAAAGGTCTGCTGATGTCCCCGGCGGAGGGTCTGCCGAGCATGGTGTTCCTCAGGCCCAGGTCGGACGCATAGTATTTGCCGTTGGTCTTCAGTATCTTCTTTCCCACCATATCGTACCTTTCGGAACGGTAGAACAGGAACGCTTTACACATCTCGTCCACATATCTGGACACTGTGGGGTTGCCTATCCCGGTCGCCTCGGCGATGTGGTCGATGTTCGTGATGTTGCCTATGTTCGAGTAGAGGAACCTGGCGATCGCGGTCAGTTTCGATACGTCGTCCGTTTTCAGACGTGAAAGCATGTCCTTGACCAGGACCGTGTTGAAGACCCCTTCCAACAGACCGTCGTTGAACCTTTTGTCCGCATTCGGATCGACCGCAGGGAGCCCTCCGAACGACAGGAATTGACGGAAACGGCCCTCGACGTCCTCGGAAGGATGGAGTTCAAGATATTCCTTGAAAGACAACGGCAGGATCCCTATCTCGATGTATCTTCCGGATATATGGGTGGCAAGTTCGGAAGAGAGCATCTTGGAGTTGGAACCGGTGACGTACACATCGCAGTTCGACATGTTCTGCAGACCGGAAACGGACCTTTCCCAACCGTCCACGTTCTGCACCTCGTCCAAGAACACATAGCACTGTCTGTCTTTCGGGATGTTCTCGGTTATCCATCCGTTGAGCGCGACGCTGTCCGACAGGTGTTGCCATCCTATGTCATCGAAGTTCAGGAAGAAGATGGACCCCTCGGGTACCCCGCTGTCCACCAGACCCGAGGCGTATTGTTCCAACAAGGTGGATTTGCCTGAACGCCTCATGCCTGTGACGACCTTGA
>JAKSHW010000021.1 GCA_024399195.1 archaeon
GCCTGAACGTGGTCGGCGACGGCGACTATGTCAAGCAGTACACCAACTCCTACGGTGCCTATGACGACCTCAATCCCGAATATGGGAAGGTCACCGCGATCGGAAACGTAGTCAACAGCGACTCCGCCGTATGGAACGTCGCATACTACAAAGGAAACGAGTGGAATGTCGCTACCTGCACCCTCGGATACATCAGCCCCTTCGCCGATGCGTTCTGCGCATCCGCCAACGTCGCCCTTTACTACGGCGATGTTACACTCAGCGTGATCGCAGATCACGCAAGCAATTCCGCATCCCTGATCACTCCTCTTGGAGCAGATTATCTCTACAGTTTCAATATCAAGATTTCAACCAACGATATGCCTATTATCGCACAAAACACAATGGTTCAAGTTTTGGACAATCATAAACTGCAGTATATAGATCTCACTGCAGATATGCTTAGGTCCGGTGTGACTATTTACGGATACGGATCCAATGCATATGCTGCACTTAAGAATGCAGTAGGTGCAGCCAACATCACTGGAGAGGAGAGCTATGCAACCTATTACGGTTGGATTAACACCCTCTTTGGACTCGGAACTGTTTCTGGATCCAACTATATCTATTGGAACCAGTACATCGCACCCAACACCTACAGCAGTTTCAGCATGGGTTACTACAGCACCATTACTGGAGTCCCTGCAGACGGTTACAATATGGTTGCCAGTTCTTTTGTGCTTGACTACGTTCTCTATTCCTGGAGCTGAATTGAATGAATTACAAGACTGTAATCAGCTCTTCTTTTGCCGTACTGATGATTCTAGCAACTTCTGCAATTGTCTGTGTTTCGCCAGAAGCTGAATCTGAACCGTCTGCGTCTGATTGGATGACTGATAGTAGGTACTACGATTGGGGAAATCTTAGTATGGAGCTTACCGAGAAAGCAGTGCACGTTTCCGATTTAAATGCAAAGATTCCTTTTGTTGAGGGTTTCGAGGACATTGAGGCATTTGCATTATGTGATGGTCCTTACCCAGGATGGTATGGCCTACATGGTACTACTGCTGTCACTTTATCAGGAGATGAGACTTTTGAAAAAATCGCACCTCTCTTTGAGGAGAAATTTGGCTTGGTAGCTATCATAGCGTATATTGGTGATGTAACATACTACATTGTGTTAGCGTATGATGCACCTGAGCCGGTCATCAATTACGATGTCACTGGAACTCTGGTATCGGGCGCAATTTCTGTAACTGCTGTCAAGACTGCTGATGCAACTGCAGTTCTCGAGAACCCTCTGTTCTACGTTATCGCTCACTACAACGACGGAAAGTTCATCTCTATGTACGTTCCCGCAACCGTTGCGGTAGATGGAACACTCACCCTTTCCAACATGGGAGTCTCCACCCTCGGGCTCGTCGATGTCATGGTCGGTGTCGTCGGGGAGATTCCTTCCGATGAGCCCACCGTGTATTACGGCGAGAAGGTCCTGACCGCTACCGCATGAGGTGTTCACGATGAAAGCATCGAGACCAGCAGCGATCCTGGTGGCCGTGATAGCCGTAGTGGTCGGTGCGGCGCTTGCTACATCCATCAGCGATGCGGACGATCCGCAGGGCGTCTCTATATCCGCCCTCTGCTTCGATGGCGATGCCAGGACGTTTACCGTGTCCGGGGAGTGTTCGGAAGACATCGTCCATATCGGTGTCTTCTCTGACGGTTCTAAGGCCATGGAGGCGTTCGCCCCCGTTTCCGACGGCAGGTACGTCCAGACTGTGGATGTGTCCGCCCTCGCCCCGGTCGCGTATACCGTGAAGGTGTGGGACGCCTCTGTGGAGAACGTGTATTCTGTCGATCTCACTGACATCGTTTGCGCGGACTTCGACAGGGCCGCAAGGACCCTGTCCGTCTCCGGTCTCGCCGCGGACGGCACCCTGCACCTCGGGGTCTTCGACGCCTCCGGCGCCAAGGTCCACGAGTTTTACACCGTGTCCTCCGACGGTTCGTTCTCCGTCGTCGTAGATTTGGAAGGTATGGCCGCAGGAGACTACACCGTCAGGGCATGGGACGGTCAGGTGACCGTCACCGCCCAGAAGGCGTTCGTGATCTTCGAACCCCTGTACAGGCTCGTCTTCCCCGAGGGGGTCTCCGTGTCCTCCTACGGCACAGATGTCGTTTCCGGCGATCTTATCGAAGCCGGTGCCGTCCTCACCGTCTCTGCAAATGTAGTTTCAGGCAAGTACGCCCTGATCGGCGGCGCCGACATGGTCGACGGGACCTTCACCATGCCCATGTGCGACGTAGAGCTCGACGTCGAGTACCTCGACACGGTTTCCCTCGGTGCAGTATCCTACGACAAGGCCGCAAAGGTCCTGACCGTCGCAGGTGCCGCCTACACCGACACGGTGCACATCGGCGTATGGTCCGGCCCTTCCAAGGTGGTCGAGGCGTTCGCCCCCGTCACCGACGGTTCCTACGCACAGGACGTCCTCCTCGAGGGTCTTGGATACGGCGACTACACGGTCAAGGTATGGGACGCTTCCGCTTCCTGTGTCCAGGAGACCGATTTCATCGTGTCTCCCGCCGCATACAGGCTCGTCTTCGCCGAAGGCATCGCCGTCGGCGATGCTGGCGTCCCCGTCTTGAGCGGCAGCGACGTGGTCGCAGGCACGGTCCTTTCCGTCACCGTCGACGGGAGGGAGGGCCACACCGCGGTGCTCGATATCGTCCTCGACGACGGCGTGTTCACCATGCCCGACCACGACGTGACGATCTCCGTGGAGTACACCGTGAACGTCTACACCGTGACCTTCATGGTCGGGGACGAGGTCTTCGAGACCGTTTCCCTTGAATACGGGACCACCGTGACCGCTCCCGTACATGCGCCCGCCGTACCCGAGGGCAAGGTGTTCGCAGGATGGGACGGTCTCACCCCTGAGACCGCCGTGACCGGCGACATGGTGTTCCGTGCCGTTCTGGACGACGTGCCTGCGGACGGGTCCCTGTCCGTCGTCAGGACCGTCGTCGTGGCGGCCGTGACCATGGTCCTCGTGTTCCTCCTCAGGAACCTCCTCAGGTAGACGCAACGTCCAACCAAACCCTTTATTAGGTGTAAAAATAGCGACCCGGTTCGAAACGATCTTTGTGGAACAAACTCCCATTGATAGTTACGGTCGGGTCGCTTAAAACATCGTTTTTCCGATTTAGACTTCTATATCTGTTTCACTCGGGAGAATTTAGGATATTCTCGGTTTATCAATGCCTATCCTTCTCAACGAGAATGGGGAGCGGCCGTCATCGTACCTGTGGGTTTGTCGGTGGAAATTCTTTGGCAATACATTCTATCGATGACAATGGAAACATCAAGAGGGCAAAGAGGGCGGATTACAACGCAGGGAACATGATCGTAATCGAACTGTTGGCGACTTTTCTAGTTACGTCGTTGGATTCGGCTTTGTATCCTTGTTGCCTGAAGATGATAATGCTTTGATGGTGCTGACGATTACCGTCGTTATTGTTACAGTGATCATGCGGCAAAGTTCCCCTTATCAGAATGATCAAGACACTGGCACAGTAATATTTCGAAATTTTTTCAAACTTTACATCTAGGTCAAGTTTGGGAAGTTTTCATCAATTCTGCCGAATAGAGTTACTTATATCTTCATGGTTGGAGAAATTTATTATATATCAATAAGTGGATGTTTAATCCATAAATCCTCCGGGGTTCCGGAGAACGTAGAGGATTTGATATGACTATGAATCGTATTGTTAATAGGAGGGCCGGACTGTTGATGGTTATAGCGGCGATAGTTCTGGTTTTTTCGGTAGTTCAGGTATTCAGCGGAGGTTCTGACATATCCGACGCGGAATCCGCTCCGGATCTGACTGTGACGGGGTCATCAAAGACTTATGCAGACCAGTCTTTCGGTACCCTCACACTGGCTGCGGGATCGACAATTGGTGGCGGGGATTTCTACGGATGCACTATCGACACTGTCGTGATACAGGGCAATATAACCGCCAAAACGTCCCCTGGTTTGCAATATTTCTTCGAAGGAGCCGACATCGGCAAGGTCGTTGTCAAATCGCCGTGTTCTAAAATTCCCAATAATATGTTCTACGGGGCCCGCGTCGGTGTTCTGGACCTCTCCGCACTGTCTCAGAACTCTTTGATGATCTCCCCCCATGCCTTCCACGGATGTAGTAATCTGGATTCGGTGGACTTCACTAAGATCAATTACATTAACAGCTATGCGTTCTCTGGAACGGCCATAGTTTCCGCGGACCTTTCCGGACTGAGCAGTGTCGGAATCTCCGCGTTCGCATCGTGTCTCGCGTTGGAATCTGTTAGGTTCTCCGATAACGATTTCAACATCACGAGTAACGCGTTCAGCGGTTGTACGAAACTGAGTGTGCTGGAGAACACCTCCGGTGTAATGGCTATCGGTGCCGACGCGTTTAGCGGTTGCACATCCCTTCCTTCGGAACTTGTGTTCAACAATCTTACAAACTTCGGTACAAGGGCATTCGACGGTTGCGATCAGATAACCTCCGTTACAGTTCCTGAAACCTGTACGTTCTCCTCCAGCTCATTCAATACCATGCCGGATAGGATACACGGTCTCAGGGAGATCACCGTGGATGGGGGAAAGATATTTTGCAACAAGACCAGCAGCGGATATGGTATCGTGTATGTACAGCCTACCGTCCGTAATGTCGACCTGTCCGGGGATGCGACCATATCCTCGATCGGTATGGACGCTTTCCAGAACTGTACGGAACTCGTTTCAGCCATATTCGGAGACAGTGTAAAAACCATCGACATGTACGCTTTCGACGGTTGCAGGTCCCTTATCTCAGTGTCTCTGCCCGGAATAACGACAGTCCCCAATAAAGCGTTCAACGGATGTATCGCCCTTTCCGTATGCGATATGCCCGGCGTGACAACCATCAAAGGGGCGGCCTTCAGTGATTGTATCTCTCTGACTTCGATACCCAACGAAGCATCCGTCACAAGTATCGGTGACAACGCCTTCAAGAACACCGGAATGACCGAGCTCACACTGAAAAGCGGCGTCACCTATGGAACCTATGCGTTCTCCGCGTGTGCAAACCTTTACAGTGTGACGTTCGTGACCTCCGACTCCAAGCTGGGTCTATCGAATTACCTCTTCTATGGCAGCACCGTCCTTGACACCGTCAACGGCTTGGAGAACGTTTCGAACATCGGTAATTACTCCTTCTACAACACTGGTTTCAGAACTCTTCAACTACCCGCCGGTATAATCATCGGCAATTACGCGTTCAGCACAAACTCCGTACTCGAGAGCGTCGAATTCCTGGGAGGGGCAACCGTAGGACAGTACGCCTTCCAGAACTGTCAGATGTTGGAGAACATTTCTTTCAACGGGCCCTCCACTATTGCCGATGGTGCTTTCTATGGGTGCCCTACGCTCTCGCTTGCGGGAAAGGACGGGGTGTCCGATCTTCACGGAGTGACTTCCATAGGGGCCAAAGCGTTCTACGCGGATACGACCATAACCGATCTGATGCTCCCCGCATCCATTGTATCCATCGCGGCCGAGGCCTTCGAGGGTTGCATCTACATGACCTGTCTCTCGATCGAGGACGGTGCTTCCGAGACCCATGTGGTCGACAATGTGGCCTATTCTGGAACCAAGATTCTCTTCGTCGCGCAGGGTATCGAGGAGGTCAGACTCGGTGCGGATGTGGACGGTTTCCATCAGGAAGGTTCCAGATCCGTGTTCACCGTTCTCTCCAATCTCAAATCCGTCATTGTCGATGCGGAGAACCAGAAGTACCATTCTCTTGATGGAATGCTTGTGGAGGACCGTGACGGTGACCGCATACTTGTGGTGGTTCCCCGTACGATGCAGATAGAGGACTACACTCTGGAGATTACCGATGTGGACGTCATCGCATCTTATGCGTTCTGCAATGTCGATGTGCTCGAACTGGTTATCAACGGTTCCGTCGCCATCCAGGCCGATGCGTTTTACGAGTGCGAACTCCTGAATAATGTGACCATCCATGCCGGATCAGGTGCCGTGGACGTTTCCGGATCGATGATGAACTCTTCCAACAAGAAACTCGACTTCCTGTCCATATCCGCCGGTGATGTGACCTTTGTAGGAAACGTCAAAGGTATCGTGAACATCGAGATCGATTCCACCGGTACGGTCACGATTCCTGTCTATGCGTTCTCCTCCGAACTGCATTCCCTGATGATCAATTCCTCTCGGAATCTGGTTATAAGTAACGGTGCGATCGCCAACATGAAGGATCTCACCCACATGCGTATCGTCGCATCGGACTCTCTCACCGTCAACTGTCCGATGAACTCCATCGCCAGGGGCGCGGTCATCGAGATCGACGTCCCAGCAGGGTCCTGGACCTCCGACACCACCGGTATCGTGAAGAACTACGGTGCCCTCTTGTATGCCACTCCCCGTTCGGAGGTCGCCGGAACGGAACCTATATACTACGAGAACGGACAGATCTACCACCGCGTAGGTGCTCTGGACAATGTGTTTTACAAGGCCGAGATGGACGTCATCCCTGAGATAGCTATCTCCGCCGGAGCGGCATCACTCACGGTCGACAGCGGATGCGGGTACACCATGTACGACATGGTGGTAAGCGTCAACGGATCCGTGGTCGAATGCAAGAACGGATCGTACGATTTCATCTATGATCCTGCCCAAACCTACGTTGTGACCATAGCCGAGCAGACTTCAGAGGTCAGGTACAGGGTGACATTCGACACCGGTTTCGAAGCAAAGGTTCAGTCCTTCAAGGTATATTCGGGAAGGACTCTTGCAGGCTATGACCTTACGCCCCCCGTCCGTTACGGATACGACTTCGCCGGATGGTATCTCGACAAGGAATTCACTCAGTTGTACGGACCCCAGTGCATCGTTGCCGACACTGTTCTCTATGCTAAATGGATCTCCAAGGGGACCTTCCTCGATGTCGATGAGTCCCATGGAAAGTTCTATACCCTATCCGAAAGGTATGTTCCCACCGTGTTTGACGGTGACGTTTCCCTGATCTTCGTCCCCGCCCGTGGATACGTCTTCGACGGATTCGACGTGACCGGGGATGCGGTCTACACCACCGACGGATTCGGCATCACCGTCACCTCCGTCGACGGATATGCGAGGATCGAACCCCTGACGACATATGTCTCCGCCTCCTCCGATCTGCTGAACACCGTGGAGTTCGACACTCCGACCGCTTCCGACAACCTCGTCCTCTCCTGGAGCTTCCGTATCGACGAGTTTGGTGGAGTGGTGGACCAGAGTCACGGAGCGTGGCTGGGTATGTCGAGTACTCCTCTCATCGTCGATGACCGTGTCTATGTCCAGGCCGACGGATGCGTAGTCTGCATAGACATCAACACCGGAGAGGTCGTCAACATGGTATCGGGTTACACCTCCACCGCGGACTTCTACCACTATCTCGGGTACGGCGGAGGATACATCCTCGACTACGTGTCCCATCAGGTATTCGACAGCGACCTCGTACCTGTCTGCAGGATGCCCTCGGACATCTCCTATCTCAAGTGGTACGACGGTTACTTCTACGGAATCTCCTTCGCAGGGGTGTTCTGCAAGTACCTGCCCACCGAGACCGATGGAAACGGGGTTCTGAGGAATCTCGCACCTGCGACGGATAGGATGAACCCCCAGTTCGGACTCTACGGGATCACCTCGTCCGGAATCATGGTCGGGGATTACATGTACTACATCTCAGTCAGCGGTTCAAGCATCACGGTCAACGCGGTCGCCCTTGGTGGGGAAGACTTCGGAACGGCGAGCAGCTGGACCATCGACCAGATCGCCAGTCGTTATCTCGACGACGGATGGCTGACCTACTACAACGGTTACCTGTACCTGACATCCTACACCAAGGGACTCTTTGGGGACACCGCCTCCAGCGGTAATGCGGGAATCTCCTACTTCGCGGTCGACGGTCTGGTCTTCGACAAGGACAGTTACGGATTCGTGGACCTCGGAAGCGGATACACCACTCTGACCTCTGCGTTCGTAATCTACAACGGACACGGTTATGTCCTCACCTCCAGGGACTCCTCACAGGCCAAGCTGGTCTCGTTCAACATAGGTGAGAACGGCGAACCAGTCAAGGACGATGAGGTTTCCAGTGCCGCCACCCATGGGGGAATCGTCATCTCCGTCGGGGATCTCACCGATGACGGCGGATGCATCAGGGTGTACCTCTTGGCATACAGCGGTTCAAGGCCGTACGTCTTCGAGGACGTCCACACGGTCGTTGACGGAAAGGATGTCTGGACCCTCGGTAACTACAATATCAAACTCACCGACCAGAACTACGGTTCCCAGGGGGTCCGTTTCGGTCAGAACGGTCAGATGGTGTACTTCAACGACTCCGGTGCGATCTACTGCTACGTCGCTCCTCGTGGAAACTCGTACACCTTCGAGTTCGTCAGCGACAGAGGGGATTCCGAGACCTTCATGGCATACGGAAGCACTCCTGCCGAGGCTCTCGCGAGCCTTGGGTCCGATATCGTGTCCCTTGATGTACTGAAGAAGATCGATACTGTTTTCGAGAGGCCTGCCGACGGAACCAAACTGTTTGTGTGGAAGCATAACCTTGCAGACTATTCGTGGGTGGAGATCGACGGTCTGCGCAGTTCCGAGTACAACACCGACCACATATACAGGATCACATACACCCTGCCCCCTGTCTATACAGTAGTGTTCGAGTCCGACGGCGTCATCGTCTCCTCCCTTGAACTGGAGGAGGGAGCTCCCATAATTCTTCCTGATGATCCCGTCAAAGCCGCCGATGCCCAGTACACTTACATGTTCAAGGGATGGAGCGGCTACGCCGCAGGAATGAATGCGACCTCCGACATGACCTTCGTAGCCGAATTCGAACAGACGCTCAATAGGTATACCGTGGTCTTCAAGAACGGTGAAACCGAACTACAGAGGGCCGAGGTCGACTATGGCGAGATTCCGGCATATATGGGTGCAACCCCTGTAAAGGAGGCGGATTCCCAGTATACCTATACTTTCAAGGGATGGGATTCCGAGATCATCGCAGTATCCGACGATGCTATATACAGAGCGGTCTTCGACAGGCATTTCATTATCACGGTCAGCGAGGCTGAATACGACCTTGTCAGCGGTATGCTGGAAATATCCGGAACCTCCTCTGCTGATATAATCCACTTTGCCGTGTTCCTCGGAGAGGGGAAGGTCGGAAGTGAGGGATTCGCAGTACCTTCGGATGGAGTATTCTCCGCAAAGATGAAGATCGAGAATCTTGCAGCAGGGACCTATGTTTTGAAAGCATGGGACGCATCCGCATACACGGTGGCTACCAAAGGGTTCACCGTATCTGTGCCCGCATATGTCCTTACCTTCCCCGAGGAGGTCACTGTCAGGAACGGTGATGCATTGGTGACCAGCGGTGACAGTTTTGTCGCCGGTACCGAACTGACCGTCACCGTCGAATCCAGGACGGGATACTCTTCCGAGCTTAACGTAGAACTCGTGAATGGTTCCTTCGTCATGCCTTCGGAAGACCTTATCTTGACCGTCACTTATACGGCCAATACTTACACTGTCGTGTTCAAGAACGGTGAGACCGAACTCCAGAGGACCGAGATCACCTTCGGTGATATACCCGTGTACATGGGTGCAACCCCTGTAAAAGAGGCGGATTCCCAGTACACCTATACATTCAAGGGATGGGATCCCGAGATCGTCGCAGTTTCCGATGATGCCGTCTATACCGCGGAATTCCTCGCAACACCTAACGGTTCCGGCGGAAGTGGAACTTCTACAGAAGCGATCTCCATCACCTCTGCGGTGTATGATGCCAAGAGGTCCGGTCTTGAACTGGCCGGAGAATCCTCCCTTGCCCTCGTGCATTTCAAGGTGTTCCAGGGAGAGAGGTCCGTCAGCAACGAAGGGTTCGCAAGCGTCACCGACGGAAAGTATTCCACGTTCATCAGGATCGAGGGACTTCCTGCAGGAATCTATGTCCTCAAGGTATGGGGGTCATCCCTCGAGGCCATGGCCACCATGGCCTTCCGTGTCGGAGAACCCTCAGGAACCGAGACCGTGGTCCCCTCGGGGACCGGTGACGTGGTCACCGTCACCCCTTCCGAGATAGAGGCTTCCATCGAGGTGCTTCCCGAGAACGGAACCTTAAAGATCGAGGCGACGGGGTCCACCGGAATCGTCATTTCCAAGAGCGATGTGGAGAAACTGAAAGACAAGGGTGCATCCCTGGAGATCGTATTGTCCGACGGATCTGTCCTTCTCGACAAGGACGTTCTCTCCGACATCGCAGGGAAGGACGGTTCGGATGTGAGACTGTTTCTGAAAGCCGCCGACACCTCGACCGTCGACGGAAAGGTGAAGGAGCTTATCAAGGGATCGCCTGTGTATGATACGTCCCTTTCCGTGGGTGGAACCGACGTCCCCGTCCTGAACGGTGCCACCACGGTCACCGTGGATTACGTGCTCAGGGGCGGAGATGACCCCGCCAAACTGTCCGTGTGGTGTCTCTCGGACGACGGAAAGGTGGAGGATCTCGCATGCGTGTACAACGGCGACGGAACCGTCACATTCTCCACCTCCCGTCTCCATATGTATGCCGTCGTCTACGACATTGCGGTTCCCGGTGATGATCCCGTCCCCGGACCGACCCCTGGTCCTGAACCCGAACCGTCGGAGGACGGAGGCGATAACGGTATGGCGATGTACATCGCCATCGGTGTCGTCATCGCGGTCATCGTACTTGCGGGAGCGTTCTTCATGGTCAGGAAGAAAGCCTGAAGCAAACATTGGGGGCGTATGCCCCCGATCAAACTCCTTGGGATCTACGGCATGATTTTTCACTAAATGCTGATTTGAACATCATTTCTTGAATTATTATTTACCTAAGTCTTTATATGCACAGGGTTTTATTATATACTTTTACAACATTGGAACTATCATCTTAACAGTTGGCATAGCCAAATGTCAGAATAACATGGAGGTATACATATGGATGCGGTCAGACTCAAGATATCGATTTCCATCATGATTCTCGTTGCGGTCTGCGTCATCGCGCCTATGATAGGCCTTACTGCCAGTCCTGTCGATGAGAAGGAAGGGGTAATGGTGGATTTCGGATATTACAACGTCGATTGGGTGGAGATCCCGCTCGATGACGGAATGAATGGTAGGGATGCACTCGATGCGGCATGCGCCTCTCTTGGATATGCGATCGTCACCGATGTCTACGGCAATGTGGTATCCGTCGATGGGGAGGCCAATCTCGTCACATCCGTGTGGGGGATGTATGTTCTGAGAGGATATGGGGATGCACGTCATTGGGTCAGGGTGGACGATCCTGCTACCTACGATGTGGGTTCGGAGAAGATCGTTTCCTGGGCACGCACATCCTCTTCCGACAACATGATGCCTGCGGTGGATGCCGCAGGATACACCTATTACAGCTATGCGGAGAACGGGAGAAACCTTTACGGAGACGATCTCCGCATCGCTTCCTTGGCACCTTCGGTCACTGAGACCCTTGTAGCGGTCGGGGCCCTTGACAATATCATCGCCACCGATAAGTACAGCAACTATCCGGACACCTTGGTGGAACGTCAGAGGAACGGCAGTGTCTCCTATGTCGGAGGATATACGGATCCCAGCTACGAGCTTATCGTCACCGCTTCCCCGGACATCGTCTTCCTCGACGGAAGTGTCGGAGAGCATGTATCCATGGCGGACAAGCTCCGTAAATCGGGGATCAACGCCGTCGTACTATACGAGGTCGTCAAGGTCGAGGACCTCCTCAAGAACATATGGATCGCGGCGAGCGCCATAGGCCTGTCCGAGAAGGGCAACGGGTACAACCATCAGGTGTCCGCATCCATGGGCTCCATATGCGCCGTGACCGACATCAGCACCCTGAAGGCGTTCATCTCGCTGTCGACCTCCGATTCTCCATATGTGGCGGGAAACGGAACCTATGCCGACACCATACTGACCTCCATCGGGGCTGTCAATATATTCTCCGATATCGACTCCTGGGGGATGGTGGACAGGGAGGCTATCTATGTCAAACAGCCCGATGCCATCATAATAATCTACGAGGGCGGAGAGATCACCACCGATAGAGAGTACGAGAACGTATTGCGCAGTCTAAACAGCATGTGGAAGGACACTCCCGCATTCGAGAACAAGAACGTATTCATCTTTTCCGGAAAATCGGCTGAACTCCTGTCCCGTCCCGGTGCAAGGCTCTGTGCGGCTGCGGAGCTCATCGCGAAGGTCCTTGATCCCGACTCGTTCACCGCCGCCGACTACTGGGACCGCTGTCCCAAGTACTTCGGCAACGATTATGGCGAATACCTCAGATACCAGGGAGGCGGACTGCTAATATGAGGAGGACCATGGTCATCCTGGCACTTGCATTGTTGCTCGCCGTCCCCTATGTATCCCCGGTCACGTATGCGGAACCGGATGTCGGGGACACGCTCCTCGTGGATTACGGCAACGGGACCGCAACATGGTATCCGATGACGACATCCGGAGGCACTCTGCTGTCTGCCGTCGAAGACGTCCTCGATATCAATTCGGTCCCCTGTACCGATGACGGTACATCTCTGACCTCCGTGGGCGGTGTATACAACCGCATCGTGGGTACGCAGGAGTGTTCTTGGAGGTTCTACATCTGGGATTCCTATGCGTGGATATACGGAGCCACCGACGGGTCCGAGAAATATGCCGGTGGGACCCTGGCGGTCGCATACTATCCCACCGAGGACATCCTCCCCGTATCCACTCCGTTCTATACTGGATCCTGGACATCTTTCCGCGGTGACTCCTCCGGATCGGCGGTATCGGGTTCCTATGGGCCTGTCGAGGCGGCCACTCCTCTGGAATGGTCCCTCAATGTCAGTACAGGCGGCATCTACAGTTCCATCCTCGCCGCCGACGGACTGGTCTATTACATTACCGGTGGGGACTATTACGGGACCGGTGTGAACCGCAACCCCCATCTGTACTGCGTCGACACCGTCAACCACGAGGTAGCATGGAAGTTCGGGTATTCCATCAGTCAGTCAGCAGGTTCTTCGGAATATGAGCTCAACACCCCCGTCGTCATCGGCGACATGATCGTCGTCACCTCTTCGAACAGACATGTGTTCTGCCTCGACAGGTACGAGGGGAAGGTCCTTGCAGAGATGGTCCCCGAAGGGGAGAAGGCACAGTATGCGGGTGTGTTCAACACTTTCGAATACGCTTACGGAACGGTTTCCGGTGCGGTATCGTCCAAAGGTGCCGGTACCGCCGTATACGATTCCGGTGCCTTGTATTTCACGACGTCCGATGGGGTCCTGCATGCGGTGTCCGTCATGCACAGCGGAGGTTCCGCGGTCTTCGACGAGCTGTGGAGGTACCCTTCATCGGGAAGCGGAACCTGTTCAGCCGCACCTTCCGTAATGGAGCTCGGGGACAGGAAGGTCATCGTGACCGCCGGCAACAATGGGACCATCATGTGTCTTGATCAGAAGGATGGTTCTCTGGTGTCATCGTTCGATGTGGAACTCGGCGTCTACGGACTGTGCAAGGTCATCCCCGCAGGGAACAGAAAGGTCATCGCCATGGCGGACGACGGTGCCATGATCCCGCTCAACGGATGCACTGTTGCCGTCGATCTCGGAAACGCCTCCGTTCTATGGAAGGCGGACGTCTTCCCCTATATGCACAGTGTTCCGACCATCGTGGGGAACACGATCTATACCTATCTCGAACCCTCCGTCTCCGGGACCGGGGCACAGCTCCCCGATAAAAACGGGAACATGACCGATGCGGAACCCGGTTACTATGCATTGTCCCTCGATGACGGCCATTGGATCTGGAAGAAACCAAGCGATGCACGCACCAGGTCGGGAATGACCTACTGTGACGGGAGGCTCTACTGTGTGGATTACAGCACCCTTGCCGAATGGCCTGTCGGAGGGGCCGCAAGGTGCCTCGATGCGGAGACGGGGGACATCGTATGGTCCGTGAGACTCGAACCCGGAAGCAACACCGCATACAACATGTGCGCACCTACCGTCCTCGACGGGAAGGTGTACGTGGGGAACGACGACGGTACACTGTACTGTATCTCGGACATCCCTGGAAAGGAGCGTCATTCGACCTCCGATGCGGATTACGAATCAGAAGGGCTCGCCCACTGGTCCTGGCTACTGTTATTCTCGGTAGCAACGCTGACCGCGGTAGTGGCTGTTATCATGTACAGGAAGTGAGAGAAGATGGCGGAAGACGATCCGAAGGGAAAAGGTCCGGCGGCAGGCATCATCGGCCGTATGCGGAGGTCCTTTGACAGGATGAACAACGAGATCGCTGACGTGGACAGCGATGCGAGCGAGATAGGCGTCAAGAGGAGGAGGTTCTGGGTCATAGTGGCGGCGGGACTGATATTCTCGGTCCTGATGTTCCTGGTGACCATTTCGATCTCCTCGGGTGGCATCATACCCATCGACCATGCCCTGTCCTCGTTGATCTCCGCCATCCAGAAGGGTGGTCAGAACCTGAACACCGAGGAACTGTACATCTATCATTCCAGACTTCCCAGGGCCGTCGCCGCCATCGGTGTTGGGGCGGGACTTGCCGTTGCGGGATGCATGTACCAGGCATTGATCAGGAACCCCCTCGTGGACCCCTATATCACAGGAGTGTCCTCCGGAGCGGGCTGCTTCGCCATCGCGGTCTCCGCCC
Source organism: archaeon (assembly GCA_024399195.1). Taxonomy (GTDB): domain Archaea; phylum Thermoplasmatota; class Thermoplasmata; order Methanomassiliicoccales; family Methanomethylophilaceae; genus Methanomethylophilus. The sequence goes on from JAKSHW010000021.1 coordinate 14,787, forward strand.
TCGGGGCATCCGTCATACCTTTCCTGGGGGAGCACAGCACCTACCTCATCCCCGTGGCGGCGATCCTAGGGGGACTTGTCGCGTTCACCGTCACGATCGTCGTGTCGGAAGGTGCGGGAGGTTCCGCCACCAACTACATCCTTGCGGGAGTCATCGTCGGACTCGCGTTCAGTTCAGTACAGACCCTGTTCCTGGCGATGGACAAGGACAATCTCGCCGATGTCATGTGGTGGCTGTACGGTTCCTTTTCCAACATCACCTGGGAGAACGCGTTCCTCGTCTTCGTACCCGCCATAGGCATATCCCTGCTGGCACTGCTGTGGGCACGCGAGTTCAATCTCTTCATGATGGGAGAGGACCAGGCAAGCCAGGTCGGTCTCAATGTGAGGAGGTTCAAGGCCCTGATGATGGTCGTGGCCTCCGTGCTTACCTCCATCTGCGTGGCGTTCGTGGGGATCATCGGATTCGTGGGACTTGTCATACCCCACGCCTGCAGGATGTTCCTGGGCGGTGACCACCGTCTCATCATGCCTGCCTCGATGATACTCGGGGCCTGCCTGATGCTGTTCTCCGACTTGGTCGCAAGGGTCGCCATGGCCCCTACGGAGATCCCCGTAGGTGCGGTCACTGCGATGATAGGTACGCCCGTCTTCGCATACATGCTCATGAGGAGGGGACGTGAATATGACGGATGATTCTCTAAGGTACAACGGAACCTCCGACAGGTACTCGGAGGAGGATATCATGCTGAGGATCCACGGTCTCCGTATCAGCTTCGGCGATTTCGAGGCGCTCCACGGCATAGACCTAGACCTTCCCAAGGGAAAGCTCATAGGACTGATTGGACCCAACGGGTGTGGAAAGTCCACCATGATGAAGTGCATCTCCAAGATCAACAAGGGATGGACCGGAACCATCACCATCGACGACCAGGACACGGCGGGAATGCGTCCGATCGACGTGGCGAGATGTGTGGCGAACGTCCCCGCCGAACCCGGCCCCACCTTCGGAATGAGCGTCATGGACCTCGTCATGATGGGAAGATACCCATTCGTCAACAAGGTCTGGTGGGAATCCCCTGATGACGAGAAAGCAGTCCGCGAAGCATTGAAGTATTTCGGTCTCGACCACTACAGGAGGAAGCAGCTGTCCCTTCTCTCGTCCGGGGAGAAACAGCGTGCCCTCATCGCCAAGGCCTACGTGCAGGAACCCAAGGTCATGTTGGTCGACGAACCCACCTCCCATTTGGACATGAAATACAAGCTCGATGTCATGGAGTATCTGCAGACAATGGCGAGGGAGAGCAACATGACCGTCCTCGTGGCAGAGCACGACATCTCCCTGATGGCGAGGTACTGCGACCTGTGCGTGATAATGAAGAAGGGACAGATCGTCGGATTCGGTGATCCCAAGAAGGTCGTCACCGCCCAGCTGATCCGCGATGTATACGAGGTAGATGCAAGGGTGGGGACCGACGAGGACGGGGAGATCTACGTCCTCCCCAAGCGTGCGGTAAGGTGATCGACATGGACCGCAGATTGTTCTTGATGTTGTTGTCGGCACTTTTGGTCACCGTCATGGCCTATGCCGTCCTGGAGGCTCCGGACGGATCCGATGCGGCCACAGCAGACAACGTCAGGGTGTTCGTCGAGAAGGCCGACGGCACCTATGCGGAGACCGTAGTCGGAGGTACCAGTGTCCAGCAGATCATCGAGAGGGCTTGCGGCGATCTCGAAATGAGGATCGTTTACGACAGGTTGGGCAGGATCACCTCTGTCGGAGGCACCTATCCTACAGGTGAGGAGCGCTGGAACATCCACCAGTGGATGCCGTTGGGAAACCATGACTGGGCCACGGTGGGATACGATGTAAAATCGGATTCCCAGATCATATCGGGAACATCGTATTGCCTGCACATGTCCGGTCAGGAGACGGTCAACGGGACCAATCAGTATATAACCCCTGGTTTCAAGCCGGAATCGGACGGATATGTGTTCATCAGGTTCGACTATGCCTATGACAATCCCAATCCGTTGATCCAGGACGCGTTCACCACCGAGGACAGGATCAACGGGTTCTGGATCAAGGGTCACGGATGCAACATGGGCGAGGTTGTCAAGGATGCAATGGAATCCAACGGTTTCGAGGCAGGGTTCCTCATCAACACCGATTCCAACGGGAACGACCTCCAGTATTGGATCACCTCTTTCTTCGGTATCGAAGGGGACACCAAGATCGGAGAGAACAGCTACATCTACTGGTCCCAGTACATCTACCTTGACGATAAATGGAGTTACAACAACTGGACCCTGGGGTACTACGATCCCGCCGTGTACAGGTATGTAGGTATCGTCTACATCGTTTCGTTGAACTATTCCGACGGAGAGGGAGAGGAGCAGAACGTCCTGACCACCCTGCCTGACGTCACCGATCCGACCTATGTCGAGAGGATAGTGAAATCCAGACATCTCACGGCCACCTTCGAGATCGACGGCAAGGTCATATCCACCGTCGAATCAAGTTACAATCAGGCGGTCCCGGAGATTCCGGAAGCTCCCGAAAGGGAAGGTTATCTGTTCGCAGGATGGGGGGACACCACGGTATTGCTTGACGGAGATACGGTCTTCAAGGGGACCTATATCGGGAAACCTGTTTCCGGACACATCGTCACCTACACCGACGGCAACGGAAACATCCTCTTCTTGGATACGGTGGAAGACGGGGAACCCTCGTCATGCGACATCGTTCCTTCGAAGAGGCCGACCGCGTCCGAGACGTTCATGTTCGCCGGCTGGACGGTGGACGGTACCGATGTCGTAGACCTGTCATCCATCGGGGCCGATGTCGAGGTATATCCTTTCTTCGTATCCGAATCGACCGTGTTCACGGTGACCTTCAAGGACCAGGACGGTAAGGTCGTCTGTACCAGGGATGTGACCTACGGCCAGGCCCTGACCGACATTCCCGACGGTCCTGTCAGGTCCGAAACAGTCGACAAGGTCTATACCTTCGCCGGTTGGGCCGTCGCCCTTTACTCAAGCACCAGGATGGACGAGGGGCTCCTCGCCGACCTCTCGAACATAACCTCCTCCAAGGTCGTCTTCGCCGCATACACCTACAAGGCGCATCCGTACACCCTAACCGTCCATGTCGAAGGTTACTCAGACCTGTCCTACGGCATAGTCTACGGAGGGTTCCTCACCGAGGAAATGATGTCCTCCTCTGTGGAGGGAAACCTCCTGAGATTCTACAGGGGCCCTTCGATGGTCCGTGAGGTCGGAACCTCCTTCATGTTCACCGGTGATACGACATTGTATGCGAAGACGGTCCCGGGAACATACCGTTATAGCGATGAGAGCAGAACTTCGGTGACCGTTACCCTGGATGTGGCCGACATTCCCCGTTTGGAACCTGTCGGAAACGATTACACGGTCGCAGACATATCCGGGTTCTCCGACGGAAAAACCGTCGTGATCGGAAGGAACGAGATCTCCAAACTGTGTTCCGTACTCGGGAACGATCCCTATATCGGCATCGAACTGTACAGGGGAAGGATCTCCGTGAACCTCGGCGACCTTGCCGCAGCATTAGGTCTGGAATCCGACGGTTCCAACGGGATCTTCGACGGCTCGGTGGAATTCTCCATCGGAAAGGGTCCCACATCCTCGGTCAGGATCAATTCCTCCCTGAAGAACGTGAACTGGGACGATTCCTACACTATCACTATGAAGATCGACGGCAAATCGATCACCGATCCCGCATCTGATGGCATCAGGGTCAAGGTCACCGTCCCCTACGAGTACGATGAAACCGTCTCCCCCATGGTATGGAACGCCAATCCCAACACCGGCGTTCTGACCTCCGTACCGTGCACATGCTCCGAGGGGGCTCTGACCTTCGAGGCGCCCTCTCTCCTGTACTATTTCACCGGGACTTCCGGTCCCCGTAGTTCCCAGACCGACGACAGGGACCGTTGCCCCTACGGCGAAGTGGAATACACCACCTACGGAAACGATTCCACGACATACCATTCGTCATTGGACAGGATGATTCTCGATTGCCGCGGAGAGATCCTCATGGTACCTTCGTCCCTCGAGGGATATGCGGTGTGGACCATCGGTCCCGATGCCTTCTCGGGAGTGACCAACGTCTCCGCACTGGTGATCCCCGTGTCCGTCAGGAACTTCGACTGGGCCTCCCTGTACAAGACCCAGATCGGGGAGGTATACTTCCTGGGGGACCTTCCTGAGTTCATAGGTGAGGCTCCCGCTTATTGCGAGGTTTATTATTCGGACAAGGCCTCCGGATGGTTGTCCACGCCTTACAACATTGTGAACATAGGGGTCTACAGCAGGGGAGGGTTCTCCCTCCAGTACTGCATGGTCGACGAACAGGTCGTCATAGTGAAGTGGATGAAGGGTGCCGAAGTGGACATCCCTCCGTACATCAACGTCAACGGTACCGAATATCCCGTCACGGTCATCGGATGCAACGCGTTCGAGGATTCCGCCGTGACGCATGTCCGCATCCCCGACACCGTGAGGGAGGTCCAGACCCGTGCATTCTACCACTGTTCCTCCCTTGAGGAGCTTACCTGGGGTTCCACACCCTCCGTGAAGGTCCTTGCGGACGAATGCTTCAGGGCATGCACCAAGCTCAGGAGCTCCACGACCATGATCCCCGATGGAACCCGCTTCATCGGATTCGAGGCGTTCAGGGACTGTCAGATGATCCGTTCGCTCAATATCCCCAACAGCGTCATGGACATCCGCGGGGGAGCGTTCTACGACTGCTCGGCACTTGCCGACGTTACCCTCAGCAACGGTCTAGAGACCATCCCCGAACGCTGTTTCGGATACTGTAACGCCTTGGACGGAGTCATCATCCCCGATTCAGTCAGGGTGATCGAAGGGAACGCCTTCTACAGGTGCGATGTGCTTACCGACATCAATCTTGCAAATACCGAGACCGTGGGGTACAATGCGTTCTACGACTGTCAGAACCTGGTCTCTGTGATCCTCGGAAAACCTCTGAAGGTGCTCGGAAAGGACTGTTTCGGAGGCAATGCGATGCTCACCGAGGTCATAGCATACTGTACCCAGCCCGAAGGCTACGAAACCTGCGGACTATCTTCAGGAGTCGTTCCTTATGCCAATTACGACGTCGCCGACGGCTGGAACTCCGACCATCAGATTATAGAGAAGGAAGACGACCTGAAAAGGAGCTTCGAGGCCGAGACAATGCCCTATGTGGTAGGTATCATGATCGTGGTCCTGATAGGTCTCGCGGTCGCCACCGTCGTCTACAGGAAAAGGTGTCTGTTGTGACAATCGACCGTATACAGTGAAGCAAGAACACATCGATCGGGGAACGTACCGATACAGTTGCAGGAGGGAGAATGATGTGCTATTGCCGCATGTGTGACTATATTGGACCCATGGAGGCCTGGGCGGAGGTGGGGCGGAACTGCTGGGGCCTGGAGCGGTAGAACCCGTCGGGGGACGTCTTCACGACCTCCGTGCCCCCGCGGCCCTCCTTCCTTCCCGACACCTCCTTTCCTGCCATGTACCGACCACCGGGCGGACGGTATATAAGCCTCACAGGGGGAGGTCACCGAAAGTGACCGAATGTGACATACGCCGTCGGAACACGCACGGCGATGCGACGTGCATGGTTCAATCCACACGAATTGCACTAGGACCATTTTGTTGAAAGTGACCTCTTTCTTTGTTTGACTGCAAAGAAGATCAGAGAAAGAGGTCATGACCTATATCGGTGTAGATTCAGAAGATCATCTTGACCACCGAACAGTCGTCCGATCATCTGAAGGATATCGAGACTTTCATAAGCTTAGGGCCAATATCAATGGCAGGGCAGTTATCGAATTGATTGTCACTTCCATGTTCTCGGTCTTTGAGGTAAGGCATAGGTACATCGTGAAAGTGACTTCATCCAAGAGCCGAGACGTACTTCTCGTACAGTTCCTTTTCATCGTCCTTGAAGACGCTGAAAACGATGTCTATGCTATATCCGGTATCCTTTCTGAACCTGTCGATCGTGTCCACGGCCACTTCGGCGGCCTCGTCTTTGGGATATCTGTACGTACCTGTGGAGATGCAGCAGAACGCTATGCTTTTCAGCCCATGTTCCATGGCGAGATCCAGACATGACCGGTAGCAGGACCTCAGCAGGCCCCTGTCCTTTTCGGTAGGTTTACCGGTTATCCTGGGGCCGACCGTATGTAGGATGTACTTGCAGGGGAGGTTGTACGAGTTCGTCATCTTCGCCTTTCCGACCGGTTCCGGATGACCCTGTCCTTCGATAATGGCATTGCATTCGTTCCTCAGTTGAATCCCTGCATAGGTGTGGATACAGTTGTCTATGCAGTTGTGACCGGGTACGAAACACCCCGTCAATCTTTCGTTGGCGGCGTTCACGATGGCATCGCATTCAAGGAGGGTGATGTCCCCTTTCCATACTCTGATGCCGGGGCGGAATTCTTTCACTGTCCGATAGTCGACCGTGCCTTTGTCCGACAGTTCTTTTCTCAGATATTCGTCCTGGACCTTCAGGAAACAGTCGTCTATAGGTTTTGGTTGACGGACGTTCATCAGAGAACGCAACAGTCTGCGTGAACTTTGTTCATCCGAAGGAACGGTTCTGTTTCTGGAATCTGTATTTTCATCGAGAAGGTATCCGATAAGGAATTCACGTCTATCCTGTTGGTCCATATGTTCGTCCTCCCCGTTACCGACAGGGTATAGAGGTTGGTTTCGTCAACGGAACCTTGTCGGACTTTTAATGATATACGGCTGATGCGGGTGGTTTTCCGATACCGAGGAACATCAGGTCGGTACTTTTTTAGAAAAAACAGATTTTACAAAGAACGAGCCCTCTGTTGTTTTCAGAAGGGTTTTCAGGCCGTGGGACCTTTTTGGAACCCCGAACTTCTCATGTATTATTTTGTTTAAAGCAAAGGTTTACTTTAAATATCTTTGTACCGTCCCTTCGGAACATTGCGTTCTTGGAAAGGCCTGTATGCATTAGTGGGTACTAGGTTAATTGTACAGGAAAAGTATGAATTTTTAGATAATCATCTAGGTTTTTTCAAATTCAAATCGAAATTAGACCAATTATCGTATATTTCTCTAGACGGAATAATAACTTTAA
>JAKSHW010000210.1 GCA_024399195.1 archaeon
TGTCGGGTACGAGCCCTTCGGATTCCTTGGACAAGACGTCTGTCCGCGGTATTTCCGTAAGATGACCGTATCATAGACATGAAACCATCCCGGGGTTTGGATACCCTTTCGGGACAATAATGGTTTGAGAAATGTCCCGGAAGGGTATCGGGGACCGAGGTCCCCTGGAATGGAGGACAGGGTAAAGACCTCCGTCAAAACGAAGAATATCCCACCTGATGGGCGGGTGTTTCACGTCTCCATGTCCGTGCACAGAGGGGTATAGACTATAGGTATATGCCCAGGTTCACCGTTTGCGGTGCAAAGAAGAGGTTACAAAGCATGGCGTCATACTGTGTAAGGCTTATTATGTCTGAAGTGCATGTTCTGGCAGTCATCACATGAACAACGAACCCCTCCTTACGGTAATCATCCCGGTGTACAACGTTTCCAACTATCTCCGTCAGTGTCTGGACAGTGTTGCAGAACAGACCCTTAAGGACATCCAAGTCATCTGCGTGGACGACGGTTCCACCGACGGATCCGACGATATCGTCCTGGAATATGCCGAGAAGGACCCTCGTTTCATGTTGGTGAGACAGAAGAACTGCGGTGCCGGTACCGCCCGTAACAACGGTCTGAAATACGCCAAGGGAAAGTACGTCCACTATCTCGATTCGGATGATTGGTTGGACCTCGACGCATATAGGATGGTCGTTGAGAAACTGGAACGTTATTCATGTGACTGCTGTTTCTTCCAGAAATACAACTACGACAATGTCACGGGGGACCTCACACCCACCATGCGTGCGTTCCCCACCAACGACTACCTGACCAGTTTCGACATAAACCCCTCGTTCTTCATCTACAACGTCGTCGTTCCCTGGAATAAGGTCACCAGACGCGAGATCATCGTCGCCAACAACATGCAGTACGACGAGATCGCCTGTGCGAACGACCGTACCTTCTATTTCTCGCTGATCAAATCCTGCAAAAGTATCCTGGTCACCAGGGACAATCTCATCTATTACCGTATAAACAACAGCGGATCCCTCATCGGTACCAACCGTTCCATCCATTACGACGCCCATTTCTCCGCGTACGATTCCACCATGGCTTGGTACAAGGACAGCGACGACACCCTCAAGAGGATGATCGCCGACGTGTGCGTAACCGACTTCTTTAACTTCTTCGACAAGGCGGCGAACATCTACAAGGTCCGTATCTACAGGCAGTTGCACGAGTTCTTCAACAGGGTCGACTTCTCGTTCTTCAACGACGACTTCTCCCCGTATGCCTGGGGGGAGAGGATGCAGTTCATCCGTGACCACCGTAACGGTACGCCCGAGTTCTTCAAAGGTGCCATCGAGCAGGGTACCGTGGTCCCCGTGTGCAGGGAGGACCTGAAACCCAAGTTCCCCGTCATAGTATCGCTCACATCCTATCCCGCCCGTATCGCCACCATCCATCTGACCATCAGGTCCATCATGCTCGACCAGTCGGTGCTTCCTGACAGGACCATCCTTTGGCTTTCGGAGGAGCAGTTCCCCAACAAGGAGAACGACCTTCCTTACCAACTTCTGGACCTGAGGAACGACGGTCTCGAGATAAGGTTCGTGGAAGAGGACCTGAAACCCCACAAGAAGTACTTCTACACCATGCAGGAGAACCCCGAGGCGGCCGTCATCACCGTGGACGACGATGTCATCTATTGGCCCGACACAATCGAATGCCTTCTCAGGTCCTATAAGAAGCATCCCCGTTGCGTATCGGGAATGAGGGTACACCGTATGACCTTCACCGACGGCAAGGTCAATCCCTACGAGGAATGGGACTTCAACGACGACACCCTCTACGACAGCCCCACCATGACCGCCATGGCAACCGGTGTGGGGGGTATCCTGTACCCTCCCCATCTGGTCCCTGCCGACGGTTTCGACCGCAAGGCGATCATCAAGACCTGTCTCCGCGGAGACGACCTGTGGCTGAAGGTGCAGGAGGTCCGCAACAACGTCCCTACTGTTTTAGCTACATTCAACAGGCAGCTGATGTACATCGACGGTACCCAGGAGACCGCCCTCTGGAAGACCAACAAGGGTCATGGAGAGAACGATTCCCAGATGAACGCCATCCTGGAACACTACCATGACCGTGTCATCACCGACAGGATCTACAGGGAGTTCCCCGGAGTGGGTGTGATCCTTTCGGTCCTTGTGGATTGCCAGGGGAAGGACCTGGATGTCGGGGTACTGAAGGAACTGGCATCTAAACTCCCGAAGAACATGGACATCGTGTGCTTCAACGTACTTCCTTCGAAGTACAACAAGGTCATGTCGGACATGTCCTTCGCGGGAAAGGTGGAGATCATCCCTTCCAAGACCCCCGTCCCCCTCTATTTCGCGGCCAAATCCGCCATCGGGAAATACGTCCTGACCGTCCCGGTCCAGCTTCTGCCCCAATATATCCCTATACTTCTGTCCGCAGACCTGAAGGATCCCGGCCATGACCAGTACGACATCATCCCCGGAGCGGGTTCGGACCGTGCCTTCGAGGTCGGACGTTCGTTCCTTCTCCGCAGGAACCTGGCGGACTCCATGTTCTACCACCTGTCCGACAGGCTCACAACCTATCTGTACAGATACGGCACCTTCAAGGGCGACGTCGGCGACAGGGATGTCCGTCCCGAGTTCTACAACGGTCTGTTCCTGAACAACCTCAGGTCCTCGTATCCCGGTCTGGACCTGGGCGTCACCGCGGTGAA
>JAKSHW010000211.1 GCA_024399195.1 archaeon
TGTCGGGTACGAGCCCTTCGGATTCCTTGGACAAGACGTCTGTCCGCGGTATTTCTGTAGGATGACCGTATCGCTGACATGAAACCATCCCGGGGTTTAGATGCCCTTTCGGGACAAAAATGGTTTGAGAAATGTCCCGGAAGGGTATCGGGGATCGAGGTCCCCAGGAACGGAGGATAGGGTAAAGGCCCCCGTCAAGACGAAGCATATCCCACCTGATGGGCGGGTGCTTCACGTCTCCACGTCCAGACAGATTGGTGCAGACTATAGGCATAGGTCTTGGTTAACTGTTCGTGGTGAAAGAAGAAGTCATAACGCACGCTATTGCATTGTGTAAGGCTTATTATGTCTGAAGTGCATGTTCTGGCAGTCATCACATGAACAGCGAACCCCTCCTTACGGTAATCATCCCGGTGTACAACGTTTCCAACTACCTCCGTCAGTGTCTGGACAGTGTCGCAGAGCAGACCCTCAAGGACATTCAGGTCATCTGTGTGGACGACGGTTCCACCGATGGATCGGACGGCATCGTCCTGGAATATGCCGAGAAGGACCCTCGTTTCATGTTGGTGAGGCAGAAGAACTGTGGTGCAGGAACCGCCCGTAACAACGGTCTGAAGTATGCCAAGGGAAAGTATGTCCATTACCTCGATTCCGATGACTGGTTGGACCTCGATGCATACAGGATGGTTGTAGAAAAACTGGAACGTTATTCATGTGACTGCTGTTTCTTCCAGAAATACAACTACGACAACGTCACCGGTGACCTCACACCAACTATGCGTGCGTTCCCTACCAACGACTACCTCACGAGTTTCGACATAAACCCTTCGTTCTTCATCTATAACGTCGTCGTTCCCTGGAACAAGGTGACCAGGCGTGAGATCATCGTCGCCAACAACATGCAGTACGACGAGATCGCATGTGCGAACGACCGTACCTTCTATTTCTCGCTGATCAAATCCTGCAAAAGCATCCTGGTCACCAGGGACAATCTCATCTACTACCGTATAAACAACAGCGGATCCCTTATCGGAACCAACCGTTCCATCCATTATGACGCCCACTTCTCCGCGTACGATTCCACCATGGCCTGGTACAAGGACAGCGACGACACCCTCAAGAGGATGATCGCCGACGTGTGCGTCACCGACTTCTTCAACTTCTTCGACAAGGCGGCGAACATCTACAAGGTCCGTATCTACAGGCAGCTGCACGAGTTCTTCAACAGGGTCGATTTCTCGTTCTTCAACGACGACTTCTCCCCCTATGCGTGGGGAGAGAGGATGCAGTTCATCCGCGACCATCTCAACGGTACGCCCGAGTTCTTCAAAGGTGCCATCGAACAGGGTACCGTGGTCCCTGTGTGCAGGGAGGATCTGAAACCCAGGTTCCCCGTCATCGTCTCACTTACTTCCTACCCAGCCCGTATCGCCACCATCCATCTGACCATCAGGTCCATCATGCTCGACCAGTCGGTCCTTCCCGACAGGACGATACTGTGGCTTTCGGAGGAGCAGTTCCCCAACAAGGAGAACGACCTCCCCTACCAGTTGCTCGACCTCAGGAACGACGGTCTCGAGATAAGGTTCGTGGAGGAGGACCTGAAACCCCACAAGAAGTACTTCTACACCATGCAGGAGAATCCAGAGGCGGCCGTTATCACCGTGGACGACGACGTCATCTATTGGCCCGACACCATCGAATGCCTTCTCAGGTCCTACAAGAAGCATCCCCGTTGCGTGTCGGGAATGAGGGTACACCGTATGACCTTCACCGACGGCAGGGTCAATCCCTACGAGGAATGGGACTTCAACGACGACACCCTCTACGACAGCCCCACCATGACCGCCATGGCAACCGGTGTGGGGGGTATCCTGTACCCTCCCCATCTGGTCCCTGCCGACGGTTTCGACCGCAAGGCGATCATCAAGACCTGTCTCCGCGGAGACGATCTTTGGCTGAAGGTGCAGGAGGTCCGCAACAACGTCCCTACAGTTCTTGCTACTTTCAACAGGCAGTTGATGTACATCGACGGTACCCAGGAGACCGCTCTCTGGAAGACCAACAAGGGTCACGGTGAGAACGACTCCCAGATGAACGCCATTCTGGAACACTACCACGACCGCGTCATCACCGACAGGATCTACAGGGAGTTCCCCGGTGTGGGAATCATCCTTTCCGTTCTGGTCGATTGTCAGGGCAAGGACCTGGATGTCGGGGTATTGAAGGAACTTGTATCGAAACTACCGAAGAACATGGACATCGTGTGCTTCAACGTGCTTCCCTCGAAGTACAACAAGATCATGTCGGACATGTCCTTTGCGGGAAAAGTAGAGGTAATTCCTTCCAAGACCCCCGTTCCCCTCTATTTCGCCGCCAAGTCCGCCATCGGGAAATACGTCCTGACCGTTCCGGTGCAGCTTCTACCCCAGTATATCCCTATACTTCTGTCCGCCAACCTGAAAGACCCTGGCCACGACCAGTACGACATAATCCCCGGAGCGGGTTCCGACCGTGCATTCGAGGTCGGACGTTCGTTCCTCCTCCGCAGGAACCTGGTGGATTCCATGTTCTACCACCTGTCCGACAGGCTCACCACCCATCTTTACCGGTATGGCACTTTCAAAGGCGACGTAGGGGACAGGGATGTCCGTCCCGAGTTCTACAACGGTCTGTTCTTGAACAACCTCAGGTCCTCGTATCCCGGTCTGGACCTGGGCGTCACCGCGGTGAA
>JAKSHW010000212.1 GCA_024399195.1 archaeon
CCGAGGACGAGAAGAAAGAGGCCGAGAAGAAGGACGAGGAGCTCAAATCCGTCACTGACTTCGTGAAAGAGACCCTTGGTGACAAGGTCGCTGTCGTCAGAATCTCCCACAAGCTCAAGAACCACGCGGTCTTCCTTACGACCCAGGGCGGAATCACCTTCGAGGTCGAGAAGTACTACAAGGACATGCCCGGAGGAGGAATGGGTCTGAAAGCCGAGCGTGTGCTCGAGCTCAACGATGAGGCCCCTGTCTTCAAATCCCTGCAGACTGCCATCGAAGCTGACAAGGACAAGGCCGCCAAGATCGCAAAGGTCATGTACGGACAGGCATGCATCATGGCCGGTCAGCCTATCGACGATCCCGTCGAGTATGCCGACATGGTCCTCGAGATGATCTGAATAAACCACAGACGGGGACCCGGGTATCACCGGACCCCGTTCCTTTTTGTCAATCCCTTTTGTTCTGTCCCGTCACGCGGCCGTTTCAATAGCTACGGGTCCTGGGATCTTTCTGTGACCTTTGCCCTTGTGGGATTCCAACGCGAGGGTCACACAGGTACCGAACACCACAACGATCGCTCCGAGTATCTGGAGCTGGGACAGATGTTCTCCGAGGAACATGGCGGAGAACACGATCGCAGACAGGGGTTCGATGTAACCCAATGCGGATACGGTCTGTGCGTTGAGTTTGGACACCGAGGAGATGTAGACGAAGTAGCATATGCCGGTGTTCAGGACCCCTAGGACCAGGATGGGTTTCCAGTCGTTTATCGTACCCATGTCGGGCATGTTTCCGATCATAACAGAGTATACGAGGGAGGTCACGAACGCGAACACCATCTGCACCGAGACGTTTTCCAACGCATTCCCTTCGGACGATAATTTGCTGAAGATGACCACGCATGCCTGTGCTATGGCGGAACCCATGCCGTAAAGATGTCCGACAGGGTTTCCACCGGACCCTATCATCTCGAAACACAGCATTACGGTACCTATGACGATCAGTACGAACCCGATGACCTTGGGTGCGGTAAGCCTTTCCTTGAACAGGACGGGAGAGAGCATCATCACTATGATCGGTGCACAGTAGTATTCGATGTAGGAAACCCCTACGCCGACCTGAACGAACGCCTCGTAAAGCATGATCCAGGCGATACCTAGGGATACTCCTGACATGGCCTGGAACAGGAACCTTTTCCTGTCTCTCTGGATCGTGAAACGACCTCCTAAGACGAGGAACGCCACGATAAGGGCTATGCTTCCCAACAATGCCCTGAACAGTACTATCTGGGAACTGGGGAGGTCAATGCCGTCGGCTATGACCCCGTTGCTTCCGAACAGTACCAGGGAGGTAATGAAAAGAATCGAGTTTTGCTTGATGAAGCTCATAATCCCATCGAAATATCAAATATATATGAACTATTTTATATGAAAAACAAATGAATCTATAGCTTAATCGGAAGTATGTCCATGGACACGAACATTCTCAAATACCGTGCGTTCGACGAGATCGTACGTAGCGGAAGTTTCTCGGTAGCGGCAGAGACACTGGGGGTCACTCAACCATCCATCAGCAGGATGATCTCCGATCTGGAAAAGGACATGGGGTTCTCGCTGTTCGAGAGGGACCGTAACGGCGTAGTGCTTACGGGGGAAGGACAGGCTCTACTTCCCTCGATCAGAAACCTCTGCGATGCTATGCTACATGTTAAGGAAAGCGTTATGGAGATAAAGAACCTGGAAAGCGGACGTCTTACGATCGGGGTGATCTCCAGTGTGGCCGCCCATTGGATCCCGAACATCGTTCGTAAGTTCAACGAGGAACATCCCAACATCGTCTACGATCTCCTTATCGGGGATTATTCGGAACTACGTGAATGGGTTTTGGACGATACCGTGGATTTCGCATTCACCAGTATGTCCGTAAGTGAAGATCTAGATACCAATTTTATAGAAACCGATGAGATGATGGCGGTTGTTCCAAAGGATGATCCGTATGCCGATTCGGAGTTCTATCCCATGGCCGAACTGGAAAAGCATCCGTTCATGTTGATGGAAAAAGGCGGTAAGGCCGAGATGAGGGAATTCCTGGACAGTGAGGGATTGAAACCCGACATACAGTTTCAGACCTGGGATGACAATGCGATCCTTTCCATGGTGGAACACGGGATGGGGGTAAGCATCCTTCACGGGCTTGTTCTGACCAGAAACCCTTACGATGTGAAGGTGCTTCATTTGGAACATCCGGGATACAGGCACCTGTGTGTTGCAAAGAAGAAAGGAAAAAGACTGTCTCTGGCGGCAGTCAGGTTCATGGATTTCATCAAGTACCGCAACGGATGCGAAGACGAATGACAACATATCGTTGCAGTGCCCCATGGCTTCGTACACCATGGGGCCTTGACGATATCATTGTCGGATTTACTGTTCCAGATGTGCTTCCGCCGCTTCTTTTGCGGTGAAGCCTTTGAGGCATATGTCGGAGATGGCTCCCATGATACCCTGTACGTCCCTGTGCTGGAAGACGTTCCTTCCGATGGACACACCATGTCCTCCGGCCTGAAGGGAGTCGTATACCATGTTGAGGATATCCATGTCGGAGTCCATCTGGGGTCCGCCTGCGATGACGACGGGGACCTGTGCACCCTCTACGACACGTGCGAAG
>JAKSHW010000213.1 GCA_024399195.1 archaeon
CATGCCCAACTTCCACGTGACCCTCCTCATGGACGTGTCCCCTCTCTGCGACTGCCACTCGGCGAACGACCTCCCCATAATCCCCAACGTAGGGTTCTTCGCATCCGCGGACCCCGTGGCGTTGGACAGGGCATGTGCAGAGATCGCACAGGAACAGCCCATGGTCCCCGGAAGCGTCCTCGACACCGCATGCAACCATGTGAAACCCGAGGACATATTCGCCGTGACCAACCCCCACACCCATTGGCAGTCCCACATAGAACATGCCGAGAAGATCGGAATGGGCAATGGCGAATACAAGATCGTAGAGATCAAATAAACACGATCCCGCCCTGTTCCATTATGTGGAACGGGGCATTCTTTTTCAGTTTCCAAAAAGTAGAGACGTGAAGCACCCGCCCAACCGAGTGGGATCCGCTTCTTTTGAACGGGGGTCCGCGACCTGCCGGACTTTTTCCGCTTCCGGGGCATAGAACCCCGATACCCGTCTGGGACATCGCTACATCAACCTTGGTCCCAGACGGGCATCCAAACCCCGGGAAGATCAGTCGAAGACGGTACAGTTCTCCCTCGGAATATCGACGACAGACGTCTTGTCACCAATGTCCTCGGGGCCGTACCCGACAATTCTCCATAGGTATCAAGGGTATTTAAAGCGAAGTGGGGGAGGTCACCGAAAGTGACCGAAAGTGAGAAAATACCTGTTCCAGTACCACAATAATACATCTTAAAGTACGGATTTCCAAAACCACGTACCCTCGGACCCTATATAACAGAAAAACCCACATCGTTGACAAACGGCATATATCCGACCTCCGATGCACATAAGATTACAGTGGCCCTGATGAGACTTTTCGGAAAAGAAGAGACCCCCGAAGACCTTGAAGCTTCTTTCAATACGGCATTGGGTACGGAAAGCCCCGAGGAATCACTGAGACTTCTGAAGAACATCGCCAAAAAAGGGTATGCACCGGCACAGGTAGAGCTCGGTTCGAGGTTTGAAAAAGGTATCGGCACCGTACAGGACCCAGGAGAGGCCCTTTCCTGGTACAAAAAGGCCTCGGACAACGGAAGTGCTGAAGGGCTGTACCGCACCGCATGTATCCTTCTAGGGGATATGTCCGCGTTCAAAGCCCCTCAGGAGGGTGTCGCATGTCTCACCAAAGCCGTCAGAATGAACCATACACACTCGATCACCATGCTCGGTCACCTGTACGAAACGGGAGGCCCTATAGAACGTTCGTTGGAGAAGGCGGTCGAGACCTACAGGAAAGGGGCTGAACTGGGGGACCCGGTGAACCAGTTCCTCCTGGGGGAGATGTACCGCAAAGGACTGTGGGTATCCCGTTCCGGGAAGGATGCGTCCGTATGGTACACCAAGGCGGCCGTACAAGGCAATGCGGACGCCCAGGCCGCACTGGGGGACATCTACTTCAGAGGAGACGGTGTAGACCAGTCCTACACCAAAGCAGTCGAATGGTATACCAAAGCCGCGGAAGGGGGAAGCCGTCAGGCCCAATGTCAGATGGGTTGGATCTACCAAACAGGAAGCCTCGGGAACAAGGATGTAGAGGCCGTCGTCTGGTACCGCAAGGCGGCCGATAACGGAGACCCTACCGCCATGAACAACATGGGTGTCATGTATGAATCGGGACGTGGGGTCAACAGGTCCGTATCGGAGGCCATGTCATGGTACAACAAGGCCGCAGAGGCCGGGAACCCGTACGCGGCGTACAACCTCGGAAGGATGTACGAGACCGGTTCAGGAACCGTCCGTTCATATGAGAAGGCACACAAATGGTACGAACGTGCCGTAGCATGCAGATGCCTTCCTGCGATATACGCCATGGGCGAACTGTACCGTGAGGGCAAAGGGGTCGAACAGTCCTTCGACGAGGCCTTCAGATACAACAAACTGGCCACCGGGCACATCGACGTGAAGATACAGTACAGCCTCGGATGGATGTTCGACAAGGGGGTCAACGTATGCCGTTCCGAGAAAGACTCGGCGATCTGGTATCTTGTGGCCGCAGGTAACGGGAACCCGGACGCACAATGCAACATAGGTACCATGTACGAGGCGGGACGCGGAGTGGATCAGTCCTGGACAGAAGCTATAAACTGGTACACCAAGGCCGCGGAAAACGGCAATATAGCCGCACAGTACAACCTTGGACTCATCTACGACAAAGGCAACGGCACCCCCCAGTCCGACGAGACCGCCGCACACTGGTACCTCAAGGCCGCGGAGAACGGCAACGACCAGGCACAGCTGGCCATCGGTATAATGTACGAGTCGGGACGCGGTGTCGAACAATCTGACGAACTGGCGTTCAAATGGCTGACCGAATCCGCCAAAAACGGTAACGAACTGGCCGAGAAACATCTTAAAAGAATGCAGGAACAGAACGAGGACGATGAGATGGACGAGAACAGGAACACCAACACACAGACCGCCCCTTCGGGACAGAACGACTACTCCAAATTCCGTCCTGTACCTTACACAGGAGTGAACTTCGACCAGGTCATCGGACTCGAGGACGTGAAGGCCGAAGTGAACAACCAGATCATCCAACCGTTCCACCACCCCGAGGTGTACGAGAGGTTCAAGAAGAAGATCGGCGGAGGTATCC
>JAKSHW010000214.1 GCA_024399195.1 archaeon
TCCTGACGACGACCGTAAGGTACAGGCGGTCGTCCGGATACAAGTTCTTGGACGGGCCCGAAGGGTCCGGTTCCCTAATCGTAAATTCAAAACTTCTGGCATAAATCCCCGATTTGTCTATAGCCCACGCTATCGGGTTGCATGGAGGTTCAGTAACCTAGGAGCAGCTGGGGGTCGATCCCCATCTTCTCGATATAGTGGAATATCTCGCCTGTGGCACCAGGGTGCCCCATCACCGACAGCCTGTCATGGCGTCTGTCATACTTCAACAGGGTGTTGGTGTGGATGTCCGCGAACGTCTTGACGGTCCTTTTCGGTTCGCCCGGGTCCTTAAGACCGGGGTGCATGCCGTCCAAGGTCTTGCAGACCATGGTGGCGAGGGACACGACGAACGCCACTGCGGTGATCCTCGAAGGGGTATGGATGTAGACGTCCGCGATGTCCATCCCGGACTTCATCATCTTGAACCCGGCCTCCGCCTTGTACTGTTCGAGGTAGAGGTCCACCACGTCGTCGGAGTTCGCCGACCTCCTGCGGTCGGCGGAGGGGACGTCCGAATAGGGGAGGTTCGTTATCAGGACCTGTATGGCGTGCAGGTTGACCGCACGTCCGAACCTGCCCTCGTCGATACGGAGGTTCCTCCCCACTGCCCTGTAGTGCTTGCCGTCCTTGTACTTTTTCTCGGCGACCTTGTCGTACACTATCTCCAGGTCCGCGGAATAGCAGTCCGCGGACAGGTTCGCCATGGTCTGGACGAACGCATCCTTCGCGTCGTCCTCGCAGAAGAACCTCTTCCCTTTCAGGCTCGTCAGGCTTTTGGCGGCGGATTTCAATCCCTGTCCGCGTATGAACTTCTCAGACTTTTCGACCGAGTGGGGGAGGGTGTACGCGATGACGCGCATCTTCCTGCCGTCCACGGTGTCGAGGGTCTCGTAGTAGCTCCTGCCCGGACGGAACCCGCTGCGCTCCATGGTGCTGCCCATGACCGAGTCGAGGACCCTTTCCCTGAGCTTTTCATTGAAGTTCAGGGGGACCTTGGTGACGAACGCTATCCCTGAGTCGTACAGCGACGTCAATATATCCTCCACGCACAGTTTGCAGTCGGCCATGAGGATCGTAGACCCCATGTCGAAGGAACCGCGCAGATATTCGATTATGTCCTTGTTCATCGTGATGTCCGAGGTGTTTCCGTCATATGACTTGCTGCAGACCGGTATGCCGTTGCTGTCGACCACATGGCTGATGTTCATCTGGACGAGGTCCTTGCGTCCGTCCTTCTGGTTACCGCCGTACGAAGGCATCGGGGATGCCTTCACTTCGATACCCCTTTTTGCAAGGGCGAGGTCGTGTTCGAGCTGGGTCGCCGCGTATTTCCTCCCGTACATCGTGTAGTTGCTTCCGTCCAGGAACAGATTGCCCGAATCGAACCCGTACTTCTCCTTCAACAGCAGGTACGCATCGAGGAGCAGTTGCCTCAGGTCCGATCCGAACAGTACATCCAACCTGTTCGCAAGCACGGTGTCCGACAGGCTGTCGTGCGTCACCCTCTCTCCGAACAGTTTGTCCACAGGTGCCGACGAATAATAGTCGGAGATCCTGTACAGGGGCCTCTTCCCACGTTCCACCATGGCCCCTACCATGGCCTTGACGACCATTCCGGGAGACATGGCACGGTCGGCCTCGTCTACCGCCTTGCAACGTTCGTCGATCATCTCGCGGATCCCTGTGGATTCCAACACGGCCATGACTATCGCAGGGACTGCGTGCAGTCCCTCGTATGTCCGTTCTTCGGTCACTATCTCCATTCTATCATCTGGAACAGGCTCTTGGGCCCCAACTATCGGTATATCATTATTATATAAGTAATTTCGCAAAAAATAAATAGATGAATGTAGCATTTAAATACTTACAACCAATAAGGGCGATTGGAACGGTCCCTGCGAGGGGAGGTAAGCAAGGAGTCTGACCTCCCGATAGCATAATGGCTCGTCCCGGTGATAATCGGGGCATGAATTCACAGGATAGCTAAGGCTATGGAAAAATCAAGGGTTTTCAGAAAGTTTGGAATTTACGTCATGACCCCGATTTTGAATTGTTGCACACAGTCTATTTTGTGAAGAGAACGGCATTGACTTCTTTACCTTCCAACAGGTCCATAGTGACCAATTGGCCCTTCTCAAGACCTAATACATCTCTTAGTAACCAGTTTCCAAGGTCCTTGTTAGGGTTCGACATTATAGCTTTACCCTCGTCCTGACATATTTTTGCAGAAATTGTATTCCCGTGTGGTAGTTCAAGGTCGAAAGGTTCATCTCTCCCAGGGAAAAATCCTGAGATACGTTCACGGTCTTCTTTTTGATAGGGGATGTATGTGTATTGCAGATTATTCTTTATTATAGCGTATATGAAGAAAGTGAAGGATGTGAAGTGGTGTAAGTGTATTCGCCCAGGCCGGAGTCCTAATTCGGAAAAAGTCCGAATGAGGAAATAATCATTTTGATTATGATTTTTGACAATAATTTGCAATAGGGATTTTCGGAGATTTTCACAAAAAATTGAGCCAGTAAAAAAATGGCGTGGAGGGAGGGATTCGAACCCCCGGGTCACATGGTGACACCAGATTAGCA
>JAKSHW010000215.1 GCA_024399195.1 archaeon
AGCAAAGAACTTGCCAAATACACCGCGATCCCCGACTTCAAGGAGAGGGTGTACGCGAGGGTCCTCTCCACCGCCAAGAACGTGGCGGACTGTGCAGGATACGGTTTCGAAGGGAAGAACCTCTTCGCCATGCAGGGTCCCTTCTGTGAGGAGCTCGACTACGGGATGCTCCTGCAGACAGGTGCGAAGTATCTCGTCACGAAGGATTCCGGGGCTCCCGGAGGATTCGACGAGAAGGTACGTTCCGCACGCCGGGCCGGTGCAAAGATAGTCCTTGTCGGAAGGCCCCCCGAGGCACCTGCAGGCGGTTTCGACGATGTCGTCAGGAGTCTTTCCGAGATGCTGGGTCTCGAGCTCAAGACCCGTACCGTCAGGAGGTTCACCATCGTCGGCATGGGTGTAGGTCCCGGTACCGGACTTACCGCGGCCGGTTCCGCCGCCGTAAGACGTTCCGACCTTGTGGTCGGTGCCGACCGCATGGTGCAGGTCCCCGAGTCCGAAGGGAAGGCGATCCTCAAAGAGTACGCACCTTCGAAGATTTTCGCATATCTCAAGGAACATCCCGAGTACAGGGACATCGTCCTGTTGGTCTCGGGCGATGTGGGATTCTACAGTGCCACCCGTTCCGTTCTTGCCAAGATCGACTACAACGAATACGAGACCGAGGTCCACTGCGGTATCTCTTCCGTACAGTACCTCTGTGCGAAGGCAGGGGTGCCTTGGTCCGACGTGTTCCTCATGAGCGCCCACGGCAAGACCGCGAACATCGTCGGTAAGGTCCGTACCCATCCTGCGGTGTTCTCGCTCCTTACCGGTAAGGAAGGTGCCGTGGAGATGTGCACCATGCTCAAGGATTACGGACTTTCGGACGTGGCGGTCACCATCGGATGTGACCTCGGATATCCCGAGGAGAAGTTCGTCTCCGGAACCCCCGATGAGATAATAGCGTCCGAACTCGGGACCCTATGTGCGGCGTTGGTGTTCAACCCCCATCCCGATCTTCGCAACCCAATATCGATTCCCGATTCCGAGTTCGTCAGGGGAGACGCCCCCATGACCAAATCCGAGGTCAGGGCCCTTTCCGTCGCCAAGCTGAAGCTTACCCCTGACTCCGTCGTATACGATGTGGGTGCTGGTACCGGTTCGGTGACTGTCGAGATGGCACTTGTGGCAGTCGATGGTACCGTGTACGCCATCGAGAAGGAGGAGCCTGCCGCGGATCTCATAGATGTCAACCGCAGGAAGTTCGGTGCCCCGAACATAGAGATAATCAGAGGCCTGGCACCCGAGGCCATGCAGGACCTTCCCGCCCCCACCCATGCGTTCATCGGAGGGTCTTCCGGAAACCTCAAGGATATCGTGAGGTGCATACTCGACAAGAACCCCAAGGCACGCATCGTGGTGAACTCCGTAACCTTAGAGACCATCGCGGAGACCCTCGAACTGGCGAAGGAATGCGATGTCGTACAGGAGGAGATCGTCTGTATCAACGCCTCCAATTCCAGGAAACTGGGACGTTACAACCTCATGACCGCACAGAACCCTGTGTACATCGCAGTCTTCAGGGGGAAGGGAGAATGAACCAGCCTCGTTTCATGATAGTCGCACCCGCAAGCGGCAGCGGTAAAACCCTTATCACCTGCGGCATCCTGCAGGCACTTGTGAACAGAGGCCTCAAGGTCTCCTCGTTCAAGTGCGGACCCGACTATATCGACCCCATGTTCCATGCCAAGGTCATCGGTACCCGTGCGAGGAACCTCGACTCGTTCTTCTGCGATGACGGTACCTTGAAGTATCTTTTCAAGAGGTCCGCCGACAAATCGGACATCTCGGTCATCGAGGGTGTGATGGGATTCTACGACGGAATGCGTTCCTCCGGAACCGAAGGAAGTTCCTATGAGGTGTCCCAGAAGATCGAATCCCCTGTGATCCTGGTGGTCAATACCAAGGGTACCAGTCTGTCCTGTGTGCCCGTGATCAAAGGTTTCCTCGAGTTCAGGCCCAACAACATCAAAGGTGTGATCCTGAACAACATGAGCCAATATGTATACCAGGAAGTGGCCCCGATAATAGAGTCCGAGCTCCATGTGAAGGTCATCGGATACGTTCCCAAGCTCAAGGACATCCATCTCGAGAGCAGACATCTGGGTCTTGTACTTCCCGGTGAGATCGCATCTTTGAAGGACAATCTCAACAGGCTTGCCGGAGAACTCGAGAAGACCTTGGACATCGATGCCCTGATCGAGATCGCATCCGATGTGAAGCCTATGGAAGGTGTCGAACCTGTCCATGGGGTCCTTGAGAACAAGGTGAAGATCGGTCTCGCCGACGACGACACCTTCTGTTTCACCTACGAGGACAACATCGCCCTTCTGGAGGAGTGCGGCGCCGAGATCGTCAGGTTCTCACCAATGCACGATCCCTGCATCCCCGCAGGTGTCAAGGGTATCATACTCTCGGGAGGATATCCTGAACTGCATGGAGAGGAGCTCAGCAGGAACACTTCGATGTTGAAGGACATCCGTGAGAAAGTGTCCGCAGGTATGCCCGT
>JAKSHW010000216.1 GCA_024399195.1 archaeon
ATTTTTGTTGAATTTTTAATGTGGGCTTAAATTTTTCAGGCAATTAGTCGGACAACCATGCTCTGACGATGTTCCGTGAGTCTCTGTTGCGCCATATTTCTGATAACAAAAGAATCTTCAAAGGAGCAGGATCAGCTTGGGACAGGGTGAAGGATAAGGACCTGTGGACTTTGCTTTATTTCAACGATTTCTGTGAAACAGAGGGGAATAACAGCAGTATAGGGTTTGTAGAGAGACTGTCCGAACGTAAGGATAAAATCATAATCGATCCAATACGTGTGGACAAGGAGAAGATGCCATGACCGATGAAACGGAGATGTTGGAGACGGACTATAGGGAACTTTCATGTTCCGACGTGCTTGTGCTTCTGGCCATGAACAGGGATGGCCCCCTGTCGAACTACCGTGTACACAAGGTCGTCTTCATCTATCTGGTCCTGTTCCGTCCAGACCTTCTCGGGGAAGGACCACGTGTCTTGGACTGCTATCTGGACGATATCGCCGAGTCTGCCACGGATTTCACCGACAGGGGTGTCCTGAAAGGGGAATGGACGAACTATATCCTCACGGACTACGGGAAGAGGCTCAGGAGGATGGTCGTCGACGGATACGACGACAGGGACATGGTCCGTATCTTGGAGAATATAGCCGAATCCGTCTCGGAGATACCCGACGGCCCTCTGGGATATCTCGTGTACCGTCTGTGCGGCGATCTCGTGATCGACCCCTATGCCAGGGCAGCCGCCGAACAATCGAACCGTACCGCCGTGCTCGACGGTATCCCTCTGGTCGATATCGACAGACAGTCCCTTACCGACAGGCTGTGCGACGGCACCCCCATAAGGTGGGGATGAACATGGTCAGAAGATACACCGTATCCAGGGTCTCGACCGTGTCCGAGGCCTCCCGTTCGTCCTATCCGCGCAACGTATCCCTCGAGGTGGACGGACATCGGTTGAGGAACATCTCCAGATGCACCGGGAACTCGATCGACTACAACACCGTGGGGAGGGTGGGGGACGGGAACATCATCGACGAACGCTATGTGGAGATAAACCTCGACGATCTGAGGAGGTTGGAGGCGGACCGTAACGCCCTCGGGTCGTTCGTCAGGGCCAGGACCGGGAACATGGACCTCGACTCCGTCACCGTCCTGATCGTGAAACTATGCATCGGGGAGGGTCAGTCCCTTTGCGATGGAGACTACGACGCCCTCAACCGGCTGCTGGCCTGGAAATGCAACGACATCTACGTGATGCCTTTCCTGGACTTCAACGGCGTTGACAGGACAGTGCACATGGACATCTACGACCGTTTCGTCAAGGAGATGTTGGAGAGAAGGTCTTCCTGGGTGCCCGACGGTGTCAACATAGGGATGTCCGTACCGCAGGCATATCCCCGTTCCAGGATCGACAGGCTGATGGAACTCTATTCCGACGAGAAGCCTTCCTTCGTCGCCGTCGACCTCAACAACACCCGTCTCGACAGACCCGGTGACACCGTCGGGCCGGTGTTTGACCACTTCAGGGAGGAAGGCGACGAGAGGTTCTTCATGTACGGGGTCAATGCGAGGCCTTATGAACGTGGGGTGATGGTCTCCCCCGCATGGGACGTGTACCTTGTGCACGCATCGTTCAATGCGTTCGGACCTATGCACAGGAAGCCCCGCGTGCCGTTGGCCGGTAGCGATTGGACCGGGATGGGCAGGATATTCGATCCGCGCGATCTGACCTACAGGGCCTTAGGGGAGACCACCCGCGAGGCGTTCCTCGGATGGGCGACCGAGGGGTACGGTCATTCCCTTGAATGGGAATACGACCAGGGGGCCATCGGTCTGTATCCGTATCTCAAGAGATATGATTTCCATATGGTGAACAAGGTCTTGACGGAGTTCTCCAAAGCGATAGACGATGACGACCTCGATTACATCAGATGGGCGAGAGACCTTATGCCGGAACGTATGAAGAACGCGGACCTGTCGGACAGGTCGTGGATGGACCGGCCGTAGGTCCTCCCCCGTATCTGTCTATCCGTTTCCGGCCAATGGAAAGGAGCCGTATCGCAAGGGTCTTGAACAGGTCTGTCCGGGCCTTGGGGGTATGCCTTCCGATAGGCATATGTGGCAAATGGCGATTCGATATGCCGGGGTATTCCATGGGTACAGGACAACCGAAGATAGAGCACATCCGCATCTCCGCACAGGGCGAGAGGTTCAAGGAGCACATAGTCTCCCTGGGTACGAAGGAGTTCTTTAAGGAATGCAACCTGGATACCAATATGCAGTACCTCGCCTCGGACAGGGAACAGACGCTGTTCGACGGCCTGGACCGCAGGGCGGTCATGCGGTTCCTGAAAATCGACAGTTCCGAAGGGTTCGAAGTCCTCGAGAGGAACGGGCACAAGGTGTTCGTGTATCCTTCCGGGAAGGAGGACGGTCCGGTCGTGATGCACATCCACGGCGGGGCGTTCGTCTTCGGGTACACCGCGATCTACGCCCGGTTCGACGGTTTCCTCGCATCCTTCTGCGGTGCCACGGTCTACGCCCCCACGTA
>JAKSHW010000217.1 GCA_024399195.1 archaeon
GCAGGAGAGGGGTGGACATCGGTTACCCTTCGATCCACAACATCGACTTCATGAAGGCCCCTGTGATGGGGGTCCATGGTGTGATGTACCTTTTGGATAGGATAATGAACTTCCTTTGAAGGGGAGGATCCCGGGTCGACCGATGTGTCGATTCTGGGATTTTACCTGTTGTGCGCCAGGTATGCCCTATGGCCTGGAGGTGTGAGTCCTCCTGGGCTTGATAGTGGGAACCAAAGCCGAACCCAAGGGGAAGACCGTGAGGTCCAGCTGAAGAAAGGGGTAGGCGTAATCTCCGGACCAACGAACAGAAACGGGATAGTAGGCACGTGTAGGCGGGCAAGATTCCAACGAATGTCGAACCCGACACTATCCGGACCGAAGCGTGTAGATCCCGTGGTCACACGGAGAGAAGGTCATAGGGATTACCCTGGGAGATCTCGCGGATACACCGACGAAAGGAAGTAACCCCTGCGGAAACGCAGGGGATGAACCGCGAGAAGTCAGAGCAAGGCAGTAAGCGAACGCCTAGGATGGGGGTTCAGCGAAGGCCGAGCCGAACAACGAATCTCTGGTCGGAGGAGAGTCACGGATGCAAGGAAAACAGAAAACATTGGACAGCTTCGTTGAGAAGGATACGACGGAATCGGAAGGATATCAACCTGGAGCGGACAGTATCCGTGGTTCGGACTACGATATGTACAGAGAACCTTTGGACGACCTGATGGAGCGGGTTTTGGCCAGGGACAACCTGGATGCCGCCCT
Source organism: archaeon (assembly GCA_024399195.1). Lineage (GTDB taxonomy): Archaea > Thermoplasmatota > Thermoplasmata > Methanomassiliicoccales > Methanomethylophilaceae > Methanomethylophilus. The sequence goes on from JAKSHW010000217.1 coordinate 763, forward strand.
CAGACAGGTCGTCGGCAACAGGGGAGCACCAGGGCCCGACGGTATGACCGTCGAGCAGTTGGGCCCCTGGCTTGCCGTGAACGGAGAGAGGATATACCAGAAACTGAGAAACGGAGAGTATGTGCCGAGCCCAGTAAGGCGGAAGGAGATTCCCAAACCCAACGGGGGGACGAGGAACCTCGGGATACCGAACGTGCTGGACCGTTACATACAGCAGGCTATCGCACAGGTGCTGGTCCCGATATACGAACCGACGTTCTCGGAACACAGTTTCGGATTCAGACCTGGGCGCAGTGCGAAGGATGCGGTCCTTCAGGCGAAATCGTACATCGAACAGGGTTACGTCATCATGGTCGATATCGACATATCGAAGTTCTTCGACAACCTGGGACACGACCTGATGATGAACATCCTCCGCGAGAGGATAAAGGACAAGGCGCTCGTCCTCATCATCAAGAGGTTCCTGAGGGCAGGGGTAGTCCTGCCCGACGGCATCACGATAGAGCGGTCGGTGAAAGGTGCTCCTCAGGGAGGAAACTTGTCACCCGTCCTGTCGAACATCTACCTCGATGTCCTGGACAAGGAGCTCGAGAAGAGAGGGTTGAGGTTCTGCAGGTATGCGGACGACCTCGCGATATACGTCCAAAGCAAACGTGCTGGGGAACGTGTGTTCGAGGGGGTCTGCAGGTTCCTGGACAGGGAGCTTCACCTCAAGGTGAACGAGGACAAGAGCGGTGTGGGGAACTGCAGGAACTTCAGGTATCTGGGGTTCAAACTGTTCCGAAGGGTGGGAACGACGGTGGCCATCGCCGTCCATCCCTCGTCCTGGAAGAAGTTCCATAAACGTATCGTGGAGATCACGAAACGCAACAGGGGCAGAAGCATGGGGGCCGTCATACACGAGCTCAACGACTACCTCAGGGGATGGAGCAACTACTACAACCTCGCCGACGGTGACAAGCCGTTCAAGGACGCGGACGGACACGTCCGCAGAAGGCTCCGCCAATATCAGTTCAAACTGTGGAAGAAGACCTACCGCAGATATGTCGAGATAAGGAGACTGTGTCCCGAATACCGCATACTCGTGGCAGGTGTCATTCCCAAGGACTGGGAACGCTACGCATGGCACATCGCCAAACTGAGTTACTGGGAGGCCTCGGAAAGACTTTCCGAGGCTATGCCCAACCGTTTCTTCGAGAATCTCGGACTGTTCTCCCTTGCAGGTTCACGGCATTAAGGGTTGTCCGAAGAGCCCACTACGGACCCGTACGGTGGGTGCTGTGGGAGGTCGGGCCTGAGACAGGCCCTTCCTACCCGATTCAGACGGAGACGAACCTGCCGTCAATCAGATGGAACGTCTTTCCCGCCAGGTATTCGGCGGTGAGCTTGAGCGGTTTTCCGCCATCGGTCTGGAACGAATAACCGGTCAGGGCGTTTGATCCGACCGTCATCAGACCCGCACCGAACGTGATCTTCTCGAGCGAAGAGCATCCCCTGAGGGAGTTCGCACCGATCCTCGCCACGGAGTCGGCCATGACTATGCTCTTCACACCTTTGTAGCTGTAGAACGAATAGTCCCCGAGGTCTGTGACGCCGTTCTCCACGGACACGTTCTCGAAGTATCCTCTGAACTGGTACCAGGGCGCGGCGGTTGCCTTCCAATCACCTGCGGAACCGTTTCCGGAGATCTCCAAGGTCTTCGTGAGGACGTCTATGGTCCACACGGTATCCGCGGCGGTACCGTGGATGCTC
>JAKSHW010000218.1 GCA_024399195.1 archaeon
TCTTGACCTCAATGTCGATGTCGAACGCCTTGTAGTAGGGGCTGTTGGAATCGAAGGTGTTAGGATAGGCCCTCTTCATAGGCAAGGTACCGAAAACGAACTGGACCTTTCCTGTTTCCTTGGACCATCCCGCATACAATACGACATCCCCGGTCAGATGGATAGGGAATGCGGCGGCGACGGAACAATTCTGATCGGTATACCAACCCGTGAACATATGAGCGGTCTTCGTCGGGGCGGTCGGTGCGGTTATGGATGTGCCATAGTCCTCTTCGCCGGCTGACGAGACATTCGTGTCCGAATAGACCGTGATGGTGTATTGTCTTACGGCAGGGGTGAAAACCGCATTTATACACTCATCTGAAGTCACGGTGCCTGAATTCTTGGACCAGGACGAGAACGAAAACGTATACTGTTCCGTCTGAGGATTCGCGGTCGCAATAACCCTCTGTCCATCGGAGAACGTGAGGACGTTACCCGAGACGGACCATGTCGTACCCTTGACCACGGAAACGGACGTCGGTGAGATGGAACCTTCCCCGTCCACGGTGAACAACACCTTGAACGAACTTATCTCGAACCATCCGGCGTACAGGTACCTGGCCTTGACAACGGTGGAACCGAAATCGTACAACGACGTGCAATCGGAATCTGTGTACCAGCCGGTGAACCCGTAACCTTCCCTCACAGGGTCGGCGGGACGCTCCACGACGGAACCGTATCCGTACATCGCCGACGAAATGACGTTCCCTTCTGAACAGAACCTGATGGCGTACTGTCTGACCGTACGCTCGAACACCGCGGTGAGTCCGGTATCGGAATCGACGGTGCCGGACTGTCCGGACCACCCTACGAACCCGTACACGTACCTGGAGGTTCTCTCGGCAGGTGTGGCGGTCACGGTCTGTCCGTCCGAGAACACGAGGATATTGTCCGAAACAGACCAGGTGGTTCCTCCGGGCACGTTAAGAACGGTCTTGTCGACACTTCCGTAATCGGACCCCGTCACGGATATTGAGACCGAGAACCCCTTGTCCTCAGACACGGACACTGTGGACCCGTCGGTCTTAAGCAGGATCCTGTAGAGCCCATCGCCCACATATTCCACCGAGCCTCCGTCTGACACTTCCACTTCGAGGAAGGGGTCGTACACACGTACAAACAGGGGGTAGTCCAGGTTCAACCCTTTGAAGGTATAGAAGGTCCCGCATTGGTCTATGGTCACGGTCGAATCCCCAGTAGACCCGGAGAAGATTATATCGTTACCTGCAAGGTATCTCCTGAGAAGAAGCGAGTCCTTGGAGTTTATCTTCCCGTCACTGTTAAGATCGGAGTTGGATCCGACGATGGTCACCGTCTCATCCTCCGCGAGGAACCTCTTGAGCTTGAGGGAATCGAGGGCGTTTATCTTCCCGTTGCCGTCGATATCCCCTACCAACGGCAGTCCGGACGACACGACCCCTCCGACGACATTCACAGACACGTCCTCAAGGTCCCCGTCTATGGATTCGAGGGCGGTGACGTACACAGGGTACTGCCCTATATCCATACCGTCCAGGAGCTCGAAAACCAGAGTGGCGAAAAGCCCTGTAGCGGTGACCGCCGAGTTAGGGTCGGATCCCTCCCCGTACAGGATGTACGGGGTCTTTCCGACATTGGACGGGGTTATATCAAGGACGTCTCCCGCGACGACCTCTTTCAATCTCATGACCGAACCGTCGTAATCGATAGACAGTTTCAGGCTCAGAATCCCGGGGTTCCCATCGATATATACCTCGACGGTCCCGGGGACGGACGTAGGTGACAATGACACTTCCACGGTCTGTCCCTCTTCGGCAGACGAAAGAGGGGACAGGAGGAGCACCACAGCCAACACGGCCGCAACCACAAGCATAAGACGTTCTAACATCCTATGCGTTCCGATATGATCGTTCATAATGCTTCACCATGCAGCGATGGCGGATGCCCCTGGCGACATGTTTACATATTACCCTCTACGGGAACGTATCGTCACTGCGGAGACCGGACCAATAGGACATCGGTCGACGGCACGGTCCCTCCGCAATAACCTTGACAAGGAGAAGAAGACCGCATCGCCATTGTTCCTGCATGCATAGAACATTGTACATCGATTGATAAACATTAGGAACGTAAACCTGGAAATGTTAAAGTCCTGGTCGAACGACGACGGTATCCGATACCGTGGGCGGTCGACAGAGTGCTCCGGGACCGGACAGGGTCCGGCCTCGGAGACAAAAGGTTTGTCCCTCTGGAAAAGGGGTCGGGATGTTCACGCAATCTTAACAAGCTTAGTAGTACCCTCGAACACGTGTCCCTTCAGTACTGCGACATCGGTGGTCTTGGACGAGGAGGCGGTCTTGTGGAACGTGACCGTGAAAGACGTTCCTCCGATGGCGGTGAGGCCGCTACCGAACTCCACGTGGTTTATCGTGGTGTCCCCGTCGAACGCGTATTTCGATATGGTCTTCACCGAGTCGGAGAAGGTC
>JAKSHW010000219.1 GCA_024399195.1 archaeon
GAACCGTTCAACAAATTCCAACCATACCAAAAAGAACACCTGCATTCGACATACGATAACGATTACATGGACATTATCAACATCTTCATCCAAACCGTCGAACAGTCATCCGACAGCATAAATTATCTTTGGAAAAAACTCCTGACCATAGATAGTAAAAATCATGAAAAAATCGCTCATGAGGTCCTTGCAAAAGCTGAATCCAGCAAACTATACTTCGATTCATTTCTTCGGTTCTATTCCGACCAGTTCGATAAAAAATGGTTGGACAATAAGAAAACCGAAATGGAATTTAGGATGAGGAAGATCAAAATAGCATACTCGACCGTATATAATGAAAGAAAAGACGAAAACGAGCATGATTCTATTAAAATTGCATCGATCGCTTTGAAAGTATCGGAGATTTCCGCCATCACCAGTATCATCGCTGCCATTACAAGTATTGTTGTCGCTCTTCAAGCCCTGTTATAAGCCTATCGGATATGGTGATTTGACATGTACTATATTGTTGGAGTACCTACCGTCACAGCGGAAACATGACCGGATGATGAAGGCGGATACAGTAAATTCAGATCCTGAACTTCTTCCTCATCAGCCTTCCGAAGGCTATGGCCTTGTAGTAGGCCCAGTTGACGTACTTCGACCGGAACGGATCCCTTCCCCTGTGTGCGGTATGCACCATGGGACACGGACCTCTCTGTTTCCCTTCGAGGACGGAACGTCCCTTCTCCTCGACGGAGTATGTAAGAAGGTCATGGACAGAGACCTCATCCTTCCCACCGTAGACGGTGTCATCCTCGAAGGAATCGATGAACAGCCTCCTGTCCGATTCCTTCATGGAAGACAGCATGGTCTCGAACGGCAGGGACACCGACACGGGATCGAAGGAGAACGCGGGAGGGACGTCCCTGTATCTCCCGAGATAGTCCCCGACGAACTCCAAGGCATATCCCTGGACCTCGTCCACGGCATAGGAGGTAAGCTTCGTACGGGGTGCAGACACCAATATGGGAACGGGTTCCCCGTCCTTCTCCTCGAACCCGATGCAACGGTTCCCGGGTTCGGACAGGAGGAACTCCCTCAGGAAACCGGACACGAACGGTTCGTAAGGATACATCGTCCTGATGTCCAGACCGTGGACGTCCCCGTAGACCTCCGCCTCGGTGTTCCTGTACACGTACAGGAAGGTCACATCGTATCCTAGAGCGGCCTTCAGAGCATAGGCCAACCTTCCGCTGTACCCCATGTCGAACACGTACGAACCCTCCGGTATCCTGGAACGGTAGTACCTGCGGACCAGATCGCGGCTCCTTTCCAACCTGTCCTTGGAAACACGTCCCATGAGACGTCCCTTGACGAAGTCCAGGTACTCCCCGTCGGAGGCGAACCTGTCATCGGACAGGGGTTTCCCGTCAGGCTCCACACAGAAGTCCAACATTCCGGTCAAAGACCTCTCGGAATGTGCCTTCGGTTCGATCGGTAAAGATAAAAGATCCACCGGACCGCTTACGGAAAAAGGCATCAGGGCCATCCTCGAACATGCCACATAACCAGAGTCGGTGCTCCCGGTGAGCATGTCGAAGGCCTTCTTCGGCAGATAGCCGTCCCTACCGAGGAAGACGACTTTCCTACCGCGGGTGTTCCTGCGTATCCATTCGGCTATCCCCAACAGATGCATTCCGACAGGATAGTATCCCATGGCCTCTGCAGACACGTTGAAATCCGAACTGGGATCGTAACTGGGGTACGGATGGTCGAAAAGCCTATCGGCCACGGTCTTCAGCATGCAACCGTATCCGAAGGAGTTCCTCAGACATCCGCCGTCCACGAAGGCCGGAGTGGAAAGTTCCCCCAGACGTCCGAGGTCGTTGGTCTTGACGTTCTGTACCTTACCGTCCATCACGTCGACGGTACGTGGGACGTAGACGGCGACGATGCCTGCGGACCTTGCGTTCTCGAAGTCCTTGGACCAGCTGTCGCCCAGATGGACGATCTTCTTGGGATCGGTACCTGCGTAGGATATCAGGTCCTTGAACAGGTTGCCGGTGTACTTGGTATGGCCTGCCTCGGATGATACAAGGAGACGATCGTAACCGGTTATGCCGCAGGCGTCCAGGATCCTGACCATATGGTCATGTTCGAGATACATGTCGGAAGTGAGGACGGTCTTCTTTCCGAGATATTTTGCAAGACGGAAAAACTCCACCACCGACCTGCGGGGTCTGATGTGCCTGACCTCGAGGTCTAGCTCTTTGTGCATCACAGGTACGAGGTCGGACATGGGTATCCCGGTCAGTTCATACATGAAACGGTAGATATCGGTGAGCTTGAAGTCTTCCGTGCCTTTTCTGCCGATCCTCCCCCATCTTTCCCTCAGGGTGTTCTCGGCCATGACGCGTATATCCTTGAAGGAGACGTTGCCGAACAGCCGGGAGACCTCGGGGTCGTAGCCCATGACGGTGAAGACGTCGTCGTTGTCCAGGAAAGGTCTC
>JAKSHW010000022.1 GCA_024399195.1 archaeon
CGACGGTCTCCTCTGCAGGGACCTTCTCGACCTGGGGTTCGTCCACGACGGGGGTTTCCTCGACCTTTTCCTCGATCACGGGTTCTTCTTCTACGGAAACGGGCTCCTCGTCCATCACGGGTTCGCGACGGCTCTTTCTGCGGAGCGTCTTTCTCTCCCTTACGGGGGATTCGGACTCTTCTTCGAGCTTCCTCTTTATGGGGATGGTGTCGACGACCTGGTCGGTGATCTCCTCCTCGTCCATGGCCTCCTCCTGGTTTTTCTTCTTCCATTTCTCGGGGGAGTACTGTTCGTCATCGTAGGTCCTGCGACCGTGGCGGTCCTTGTTGTAACGGTCCCTCTTGGAGCGACGTTCGTTCTTGCCGTAACGGGGTTCGTCGTAATCCCTGCGGTTTCTGCGGGGTTCCTCCACGACGGGTTCCTCCTCTTCGACGCTCTCTTCCCTGTCCTCCTCGGGAAGTTCCTTCTCTTCGAAGGAAAGGCCGTTCATCTCCATGTACTGGTCTCCGGGGACCTTGTTGCGGAGACATTTGACAAGCTGTTTCGCGGAAAGCTCCTCGACCTCGTGTGCACGGGGTGCACGGGCGACGAAATCGATCTCGGAGGTCTGGAAAAGCTCCCTGAGGATGAGCTCCCCTCCCCTGTCTCCGTCGACGAACGCGGTGGTGATCTTCTCTCTGGAAAGTTCCTGGACGGAGCGGGGGATGTTGGTTCCCTCGACCGCGACGGCGTTCTTGATTCCTGCTTTCAGAAGGTTGATGACATCGGACCTGCCCTCCACGATGATGATCGCGTCGGAGCTCTTCACGTTGGGTCCTGCGGGGCAGCGTTCCTTTCCGTAGGTGGTGATCTCGTCGACCTGGACGCTCTCCCTGATGGTCTGTGTGAGGTTGGCGGAAGTGCCTTTGGCCTGTTCGACGAGTCCGCCGAGAAGCTCTTTGGCACGCTCCATGATCTTCTCCCTCTTGGTGATACGCACGTCCTCGATACCGAGGACTTTGATGTTGGCTTTGCAGGGTCCGACCCTGTCGATGGTCTCGAGGGATGCGGCGAGGATGACGGTCTCCACCTGGTCGAGGCTGGAGGACATGTAGATGATACCGTCCGATTTGCCTCCTTTGGAAACTACCTCTACCTCGATCCTTCCGATCCTGCCGGATTTCTGAAGGTCCCTGAGGTCGAGGTCGTCGCCGAGAAGTCCCTCGGTCTGACCGAAAATGGCACCTACAACGTCCGGTTTGTCTACTATTCCGTCGGCGTTGATCTTCGCCTTTACAAGATATTTCGTTGCATCGGGATTGATACTGTTCAATTGAACCCCTCCTGGGGTGTTCGGAAAAAATCCAGCCTGTCCCTTGCTTTCGCCCTCGCGCACTAATCTGCACTGGTGAGTACGGGCTCGGATGCCGAAGAGGACCGTATCCTCGACGGAGTGATGTGAGCGGAGTCTTCTCGACGCTCGGTGATATGGATGATGTGAACAGGGATGGATAGTTCCCTTGTGCGGTTTATGGTATTAAGGTATTTTAAAGGGTTTGGTGGGAATGGCGTTCATATGTCCAATCTGTTGGCTCCTTCCTTTACAAGTAGCTCGGCTGTCTCCCTGTCGCAGGTGAAATAGATCACCTGCATATCTTTGGACATCTCTGCCAAGGACCTGCATGCGGACGCTTTTCTGTCACTGTCGAAGGTCAGCAGGACGTCATCGAGGATCATGGGCGGTCTCTCGTCGCAGATGAGGTTCGCAACGGCCATCTTCATGGACAGTTTGACCTGGTCCTCGAGACCGCAAGACCATTCCGACTCGTCCTTGGTACGCCCTGTGGCCGTGTCCTGGATCAGGAAGTTGTCGTCACGGGGGTCCGCGGAGATATGGTATCTCCATTCGGTCATGGTGTTCAGATACCTGTCGGCCATCCTCAGGACCTCGGGGCTGTGTTTCTCGTACGCCTCGGTGCATGCGTCGTCCAGGATGGTCTTCTCGAGCATCAGCTGTGCCCACTCGAAGGCCGCTTCGTACACCTTGCCTTCGGCCTCGGCCTTTTTGGTGATCTCCTGTTCGACGGAACGGTCGTCCCTGATGCTTTTGATGATCTGGTCGACCTCTGCGAGCTCGCGTACATAGTTGTTGTACAGCGTGAGGGCCTCGGTACAGTCCCTTTCGGCGGTCTCAAGGTCCTTCACATCGAGATCGATGCCTTTCACCACTTCCTGGAGGGCTTCGACGGCATGGCGTAGGTCCGTCATCTTCTCGTTGTCGGCCCTGCCCCTTCTGATGGTCTCGTCGTCGCCGTAGTCGTTGCGTATGCCCCTCAGTCTGTCCTGGAGGTATTTCTGTCTCTCCTGGGCCTCATGCACCTGTTCGTAGGCTTTCCTGATCAGGGCGACGTCCTCGTCGAAGCTTTTACGGGGGATCTTCAATCTGTTTGCGATCCCGTCGAGCTTCTTACGGTCGGACCTGTTCACTCTCCATCTGAGGAACTTCTCTCCGAACATTCCGACGAACAGTACGGCGAGTCCGGCCACGGACAGGGGGAGTCCGGTCTCTTCGCCGATGTACGCTATGGCACCTATCCCGCCTGCCGCCGCCAATGCACCTATCGCCGATATGAAGCGACAGAACCTCGATTTCAACGGTCCCTTCTCCGCCGATTCGATCAGTTTCACCACGTCGTTGGACTGCAGGTCGACGGGCATGAACTCGAAGACCCCTGCGGGGTTCTTGAAAGAGGCCTCTATGCGGGCGAGTTCCTCGACGATCCCGGTGTATTCCTTGAAGAAGTCCGGATCGTACCTTTCGGCATACTCGAGCTCCCTGATCTGCGCCTTCATTCCGTCGATCTTTTCCAGATCGGACCTTTTCTCCGATGCCCTGATGGACTTCTCCTTCTGAACATTGGCCTCATCGAACCTGGCTTTGGCCTCCTCGCAGTAGGCCGTCAGCGACGCATGCCTGGTGGCGACATCGTTGTAGGACGAGTCTCCGTCCTTCTTGGTCTGGAGCTCGTGCACCCTGTCGGAGGCCGTCTTCAGTCCGGCAGTCAGCTGTGAGAACCTGCAGGTCGGGCTGCGTTTGAAATCCGGGATGATGGCGTTGCGTTCTGTATGCAGTCTGTCGTAGACGTCGGAGAGGTCGTTGGACCCGGGTATGGTCAGGAAACGGCTGCGGATCTCCCCTTTCTCGAACACCTTTATGTCGCGGAGGCTTTCCGCGGACAGGGAGTAGATCGAGATGTACTCCTTCGCGTCGATGTGGGTGACGTCCTCGGCGTCCCTGAGCCCTTTCTTCCCATCCCTCCCGTAGACGTGTTTCGTACCGTCGGAGAGTATGACGTCCATCGTTCCGCTGTCACCTGCGCCCTGTTCCGGATACCTGACGGACGCCTTGGGGAAAAGCGACAGGGTGATGAAGCTTTTCAAGGTGGATTTTCCCGCCTCGTTCTTTCCGTAGACCACGTTGAGTCCGGGACCCAACGTGACCGTCCTGTTGCGGGTCGCTCCGAACGAATCGATCCTGATAAGCGATGCCCACATCAGTCATCACCTACCAGACGGTCGATGAGGGAGAGCTTGGCCTGTTCGACCAGACCGTGAAGCCTTCCTTTCTCGGCATAGTACTCCAGGAACGGCCTCATCTCCATCGCGGGCCCGCTTTTGCAGAGGACGTCGAGAAGCTCGTAATCGTCCATTTCCTGGTATTTCTTGGAGGCATCGATCACGGATGCCACCATCGGCACGTTCTCCCTGTCGTCATGCAGCTTTTCGCTTTTGGTACCGAGGGAGTGTATGAGCACATCGGACCCCGTGGCCTCGGACAGGTATTCCCTGATCCCGCGCCCCCCTTTCCTGAGAAGGTGGTCCAGAGGTCCTTTCCCTCTGATGTCGAGGCTCACGATGCTGCCTGGGATCGAATCCGAACGGACGCGTGCGACAAGGTCGTTCAGGGTGGTCATTCCGCATATGTCGATGTCCATCCTCTGCCACAGGATGTCCTGGGTGGGTACGAACTCCAGACGGGCCTCCCTGTCCTCGACGGTGACTATGTAGCAACCCTTCTCACCGGTCTCGGAACTGTTGCGTCCCTGGATGTTGCCGGGGTACACGATGGTCGGATAGTTCTCCCTGACCACGGTACGCTTGTGGATGTGTCCCAGGGCCCAGAAGTCGACGTCCTTGCCCATGAGGTCCTCTACGCAGCAGGGGGCGTATACGTTTCCCTCCGCAACCTCCTTCACGGAGCAGTGGACGATCCCGATGGTGTAGACGCCCCTGCTTCCACGCAGTGTGGAGGCGAGGTTCTCGCTGGTGTGTGCACTGTCGTAGCTGGTGCCGATGATCTCGATCTCCATGCCGTTGATCTTGAGCATGTACCTGTCCTTGGTGGAGAGGATCTCCGTCACGTTGTCGGGGTAGGGTATGGTGTCCGCCCAAGGGTCCTTGTAGTCGTGGTTCCCTCTGACTATGAAACACCTCTTACCGAACCTTTTCAGTTCGTCGACGAAACGCATCTTCGTCCTCGGGGTCATGACGGCCTCATCGTAGACATCGCCCGAGATCACCATGAAATCGGAACGTTCTATCGATATGTCGACTATCTTGGAGAAGGACTTGAACGTAGATTCGTAGATCCTCTCCCTCTTCGTCTGGTCCTCGGGGTTGACCCCCTCGAACCTGTCCCCCAAGTGCAGGTCTGCACACTCGGTAAAAATTATTTTGCATCCCATGGGGGTGTTAGCGTACGATTCTGTATTTAAAATGAACTTAGAGGTCACCGATAGTACCGAAAACCTCCCTATTCTATTTATCGCTCCTCGTCTATAATGTATATATACAGGTGGTATCGAGATGAAGAACATCGTCAAGGTCGTCAGGGACGAGATCGCTGCCGGGAACGTGGGGTGCAAGACGGACTGTCCGTACAACCCCTGTCATTTTTCAGGACAGAACTGCACATTCTGCTACTGTCCGTACTATCCATGTAACGATGAACGTCTGGGGAAGTTCGTGGAAGGCCGCAGGGGTCAGAAGATCTGGTCCTGCGAGGACTGTCTGCTGATCCATCGCGATTTCTTCGTCGAACACACCGTTTCCAAGATAAAGGAGCTCGGTCTCGAGGCCGGGGACCCGAGGTTCCTCACCGAGGTGTTCCCGGAGGCTGTCGAGAAGTTCTGGCATCGCGGGAAGGCCGTCATGGTCGTAGGTGCCACGTCCGACGCGGGCAAGTCGATCACCGTCGCCGCCATCGGGAGGATCCTGAAGCGTATGGGGTACCTCTGTGCACCTTTCAAATCCCAGAACATGAGCCTCAACTCCCGTGTGACCTCAGACGGTGCGGAGATCGCCATGGTGCAGGTCCTCCAGGCACAGGCCATGGGCCTCAAGAACGCCGACGCCCACATGAATCCCATCCTTCTCAAACCGATGGGGAACACCCGCTCCCAGGTCGTTGTGGAGGGAAAACCCTTCGCGGACTACGAGGTGGGCGGTTATTACGACGAGTTCGTCCCCGGTCCCGGGAAGGAGATCGTCAAGCGTAACGTGGACTTCCTCCTGAACCATTACGATTACGTCATCATGGAAGGTGCCGGAAGCCCTGCGGAGATCAACATCTACGACAAAGACATAGCGAACATGAGGGCCGCCGAGATCGCCGATGCGGACGTCATCCTCGTCGTGAACGTCGAATGGGGCGGTGCCTTCGCATACGCGGTCGGTACCGTCGAACTGATGCCCGAGGAGGACCGCAGGCGTATCAAGGGAATCATCCTCAACAACGTCAGGGGCGATGTCAACCTGATGAGGCCCGGAGCGGACAGGATGGAGGAGATACTCGGCATCCCCGTCATCGGCATCATCCCGCACCTTGACGTCAGGCTGCCTTCCGAGGACTCCGAGATGTTCAGGGGAAGGAGCTCGGTCGGAAACGGACCGGTCCATGTGGCCGTCGTCAAGCTCCCCCGCATAGCCAACTTCACCGACCTCGACCCGCTTTATTCGGACGACACCACGGTGGTCTTCGCCGAATCCCCCGAGGACATCCTCGATGCGGACGCGATAGTGATCCCGGGTACCAAGAACACCATAGGCGACCTGCAGTGGATGAAGGACGTCGGGATCTATGACGCCCTCAGGCAGATGAAGGGAAAGGTCCCCATCGTCGGTATCTGCGGAGGGTACCAGATGATGGGAAAACTGCTCAGCGATCCCCAGGGTATAGAGAACGGGATTCCCGGCGACTATGAAGGTCTCGGTTTCTTCGACAACACCTCCACCTGGTCTTCCTACACCAAGCGTGTGGTACGTGACCGTGCGGTCATCATCGACGGCGGAGGGGAGGTCGAGGGATACGAGATCCATATGGGCATGTCCGACGTCAAGGAGACCCCCTTGTTCAGGATGACCTCGTTCGGCAGGGAGAAGGAGACCGAGGGTTCCGTCAGGAAGGACGAGATGCTCTACGGAACCTATCTGCACGGGGTCTTCGACAGGCCCGCCTTCAGGGACCTGTTCTTCTCGCTCGTCAGCAGGAAGGACAGGGGTACCGCCCCCGAGATGTCCGTGGAGGACTACAACGATGTGGTGGACCGTAACCTGGACCTTCTGGCGGACGGGTTCGAAAAGGGCCTGGACATGGATGCCTTCAAGAAGATCTTCGGGGTGAAAGAATGAGATCGGTATTGTTTCTGGGAACCGCATCCGGTGCGGGGAAGACCACTTTGGCGGCTTTGTACTGCAGATACCTCAGGAAGAAAGGGGTCGATGTGGTGCCTTACAAGACCTCCAACCTCTCCCTGAACTCGTATGTGACCGAGGACGGGAAGGAGATCGGGATGGGGCAGGCGTTCCAGGCCTGGGCATCGGGGATCGAACCCACAGGTGACATGAACCCTGTCCTTCTGAAACCCTCGGGCAACGGAAGGATGCAGATCGTCGTGAGGGGAGAACCCTTCATCGACATCGTCCGCGGCCAGGAATACGACCGCGAGAAGATCAAGGAGCTCGGATACGGTTCCTTCGACAGGCTGGTGTCCGAACACGAGACCGTCGTATGCGAAGGTTCCGGTTCCCCGGTGGAACTTAACCTCATGGACACGGACCTTGCAAACGTAGGCCTTATGAGGGCCAGGAAGGTCCCTTCCGTCCTTGTGGCCGATATAGAGAGAGGAGGTGTCTTCGCCGCCGTGTACGGTACATGGAAACTGCTTCCCGATGACGTCCGCGGCCTGTTGAAAGGGTTCATCATCAACCGTTTCCGCGGAGATGCGAGCCTGTTGGACTCGGGGATAGCACGTATCGAGGAGCTCACGGGACTGAAATGCATAGGGATCATCCCCTACGAGACCCTGAAGTTCCCGGAGGAGGACAGCATGTCCTCTAAGAAAGGTTCCATAGGCGACGGAAACCTCCATGAGGAGTTCGTCAAAAACCTCGACAGGCTTTTGGAGCTTGCCGAGGAAGGGGGAGTCGACTTCTCGAAGATCGAGAAGATCGTGGACTCATCCGCCTGATGCGACCTTGATGGCCTTTATCTGGATACCGTCCTCGATGGGGGTGTCCATGGGTACGGGCCGGCCGTCTTTCAGATAGAGGAAGGCGTCCGGCACCATGCCCGCCTTTCTGATCTCATTCTCGATGGTCGACCCGACCTCGGCGTCAATCTTTCTTCCGGTAACGGTGATCGTCCCGCTCATGTTTACCTCATCGACGGTCTCGGTTAAGTATTTTCACGGTGACCGTCCGGCACCTATCGTTAATACCTTAACGTCGGACACCATCCCCCGCCCAGTAACAGATCCGAGGACGTATTCATGGACCGGACAGAGATATTCCATAACATAATCGAGGACCGTGGGCCGGAGGTGTTCTACGGTTGGGGCAGAAAGCTCAGGCAGGCTTTGGAGGGCTCAGGGCTGTCGGACGACGAACAGGTCGTCCTGACCGTGCTCTGTGCCGAAAAGAAGCTTGTGAAGAGGATCCTTTCGGAATCCGACGACGTCTCCGTCAAACCCCTCATCGAGGAACTGTCCCGGACGACAGGTGCCGATGTATCCTTGATCTACGACATCCGTCAGGCCTTGTTCCATTACGGGGAGTCGCCCGTGGCGATGGATGAGGGCGGAGAGTTCAGCGACGGACGTTTCAGATACCGTGTGGTCTCTGGAAGACGTCTGTGTGCGGAACTTCTCGGTCCGGTGGGGAATGTCGGTTCCGAGCTCAGGATCCCGGAACACGTGTCGATGAACGGTAAGGAGCACAGGGTGATCTCCATAGGCCCTGAGGCGTTCATGGGCAACACCGTCATCACGCTTTTGGAGATACCCCATTGGGTGGAGGCCATCGGGGACAGGGCGTTCAAAGGATGCACATCGCTTTCCAAGGCCGACCTCAACAATCTCCTCCGCGATGTAGGGGCGGAGGCCTTTTCGGGTACCGCCGTATCGGAGGTGGTCATGCAGGAGTCCTTGAGCAGGGTCGGTGACAACGCGTTCCGCGGTTGCAGTTCCCTCAGGAAGGTCGTCCTGTCCAAGAAGGTCAAATCCATAGGCGACGGTGCCTTCTCCGACTGTCCCGCCTTGGAAGGTTTCGAGGTGTCCGACAAGAACGGTCTTTATTCCTCGGAAAACGGGATACTGTATTCACGTAACAAGGCGAAGGTGTACAGGGTGCCTGCGACCGTATCCGGAGATGTCGATGTCCCCCGTTCGGTGACTTCTATAGAACCGGGAGCGTTCGAAGGATGTTCCGGTATAACCTCTGTGAACCTCCATGCGAACCTGATCGACATAGGGAAGAACTCGTTCAAGGACTGTGTTTCGCTCAAGAGCATCGACATACCGAAGTCGGTGGAGACCATAGGCGATTCGGCGTTCGAGAACTGTGTCTCTTTCACCGCTCTGAACGTCCCGGTCACCGTGAAGAAGGTCGGGCGTCATGCGTTCAAGGGATGTAAAGGGATAGTCACCGTGAACATGCCCGGTAACGCACCGCTTCGTGGATTGGCGATATTCGATGGATGTACGTCCATGACCCGTATTACCGTGCGTAAGGGTGTGGATATGGACAAGAAGGACGTTCCTGTGAACGCCAAGGTGAAGTTCGCACACGAACAGTGAGGTTGTACAATGAACGATTTCCAAAGTGCATTCAACATGAAACGTATGGACGTCCCCGACACGATCCTGGTCCTCGATACCGAGACGACCGGGTTGGAAGGGGCTAGGTACATAGACGACCCCACTATGGACAGGTTCTTCAAATGCAGCAGGGTGGAGCAGATGGGCGGATACGATGCCCTCGACTGGAAGCTATACGGCGACCTGGTCGTCGATATAGGCATCTGCGAGGTGTCCCTGAGCAAAGGTACGGTGAAGGACGTCTACTCGGCCATCGTGGGATACGATACCGATTCCTGGACCCAGGAGATGGAGGAATCGTGGATCTTCGAGAACACGGACCTTACGGTTGACCAGGTAAGGAACGGGGTCCCGTTCTCACAGGTCAGAAAGGAGGTCAGAGACGTCATCAAGGGAAGATGGTTGACCACCTACAACGTCCAATACGACCTGGACAAGTTCCTTTACCGTTTCCCTTGGAACGTCAAAGGACTGTTCAACGAGGTCAGGGACATCATGTTCTCCGCCAAGGACGTATGCAAGCTCAAAAGTCCGTTGTACGGTGTGAAGGAATACCGCTACCCCAAGCTCGATTACGCTTACAAGACGATCTTGAAAGGGGAGGATCCTGCAGGCATAAACGGTGTACAGGACCACCGTGCCCTGTCAGATGCACGTGTCGCCTCGCATCTTATGATAAAGATGTTCAACGACGGTCAGTACGACCCGATGGACTTCTCGGGAAGGTACGCAAGGGACTGATTCTTGCATCCTTCCTGTAAAATATCCATGGATACCGACGGACTGTCGATATCCATATTTTATCAAAAAAAGACAGACCACCGCACATCATTCGGTGCGATGGTCTGTAACAGGTTTATTCGTCTTCGAGTTCCTTTGCGGATTCTTTCTCGAAGTTCTTCATGGACTGTTTTCTGATCCATGCGTCGAAGTACCTCTCAAGGAATCCGTCTTTGCTTCTTCTGAGGATGAACCAGGTCACCACATACCACGCAAGGAATGCGATTATGATGAACGGCCACACCATATCTGGTAAAGGTAGGGTCTGTGCTATGAGCAGACATACTTCGGGATAGTTGAAGAACGCATACACTCCGAGGAACAGGAGTGCTGCAAGGCATATAGGCTTGAAGTCGAGGCGGTAACCTTTGTCGATGGCAAGCTTCTTGGTCGGAGGGAACAGAAGTATCAACTGGGATATTCCTGCCACCATAAGGAATGCGAACATGACGTTCCTGGCCGCGATCTCGGCCGCATCCTCGTGACTAAGCAGGTCCTTGGGGTCGAGACAGATGAGCTTCATGAGCTCCCCATAGGAGATGCCGAGTTTGTCGGTGAAGGATTCGATGTACAGTATGGTCTCAGTGGGATCGCTGATAACCAGATAGTGGATCAGGGTGTATATTCCCAATCCGAACACCGTGAGCGTTATCGATGTGGGGATGACATAACGTACGACCTGCGGCAGTACCATTTCGTTGTTGTCCGAGGGTTTGGCCCAAAGGGTCAGGAGGAACGCCGAAGCGGATACGGTGATGAGGGCGTATGCACTGTTCTGGATGGGCATCATGGGGGTGAATCCGATGATGAGCATCAGGATCAGAACGAGGAACGCCATCGTGAAGTTCCTGGAGATGTAAAGCCTGAGGATGTCCCTCATTCCGTTGACCGTACGTTTTCCTTCTACGATCGCTTTGGGGAGGGCCTTGAAATCATCGTTGACAAGGACCATGTCCGCTACACTGCGTGCGGCACCGCTACCGCTCTGGACTGCGATACCCACCTGTGCTTTCTTGATGGGTCTGACGTCGTTGATACCGTCACCGATCATGGCGACGTAACGTCCTTCGTTACGGAGGGTCTCCACGACCTTTTCCTTCTGTTCGGGCCTCATACGTCCGAAGATGTTGGTTTCGAGGACGGTCTTGCGGTATTCTTCATCATCCATTTTAGATAACTGGTCGCCGGAGATGACCTTCCTTTCGCCAGGGATCTCTGCGATCTTGAAGATGGCGTCCACGGTGTCGGGGTCGTCACCGGAGATGACCTTGATGTCCATTCCGTTGGAGGTGAACTCGTTGATGATCTCCTTGCAGTCGGGTCTGACCTCGTCCATGATGGAGATGACGGCCAGGACCTTGAGGGGAGGGACGGTTATCTCTTCGTTCACATGGATCTCTGCAGAACCTCCGTCGAACAGTACGACGGACCTCAGTCCTTTGGAGGAAAGGTCGGAAAGGATAGATGAAACATCGACGCCGTCCTTGACGTATTTGTTGAGGAACGGCCATGCTCCCATGAAGACCGTGCGGTATCCTTCGGAGGTCTTGAACCTCACTGCACTGAACTTCCTGTCGGAAGAGAACTGGATCTCGTCCACGAGTTCGGTCTCCACGGTACCGAACTTGGACTCCATCGCAAGGATGGTCCTGTTGCGACTGCCGGTAACGGACACGAACCTGCGTATGATCTCGTCAGTCTCGGCGGGGTTGTTACCGAGATAGTCGATACCTTCGAAGACCAGGTTGTTGGTGGTGATGGTACCGGTCTTGTCCATACATACGGTGTCCACGTGGCTCATGCTTTCCACGGAATTGGAGTTCTGCAACAACACTCCCGAATCGGCCATCCTAACTGCAGCGATCATGTAGGTCAATGTTATGAGAAGGAACAAAGCGATGGGGACGATATCCAGGACGATGACGGCGTTCTTGAGTGCGGCCTCGATACTGACGCCGGTTATGAGTCCCTTGACGACCATGATGACGAGGAACACGCCTGCGATTATCGTGAGGACCTCAGTCAAAGCCGCGGTCTCGTTCTGAAGGGGGGTGCTTTTCTTGGTGAACTTCTGTGCACTCTTCAACATCTTTGCCGAGAAGGTGTCGTCACCGACGCTGGTGACCTTGATCCATCCCTCTCCTGCGACCACGTACGCTCCGGACAGCATATCGTCGTCCACATGTTTGCGACGGGTGCTGGATTCTCCGGTGAGGAGCGATTCGTCGATCTCGAACGATTTCTCTTCGATGATCTTTCCGTCGACCTGTGCCTGGTCTCCAGCTTCGAGGTGGATGATGTCGTCCAAGACGATCTCCGAACGGTCTATTATGGTCTCCACGCCGTCGCGGATCGCCTTTACCTTCGGTCTCATCAGAAGGGCGATTTTGTCGAGTCTGCGTTTGGCTTTGAACTCCTGGGCGGTGGAAATGGTCACGTTGAAAATGATTACAGCGGTGGCCGCGAATGCGCTCAGGGGCTCGTTGAAGTAGAGCAATGCGGCTCCGAGGATGAACAGGATTATGTTGAACGGGGTGACGAGATTGTTCTTGAGGATCTCGAAATAGCCCCTGCTGACCCTGGCCTCCTTCGAATTGCGTTTACCTGCGGCGGACCGTTCCTGGACCTCCGCACTGGATAACCCCTTTAGTTCCATAAGGGGGGTTATCCAGCGTTACGTTTATAGATATATGCTCAAAGACCCAGATACATTCTCAGGCGGTCCTCTATCTCGCCCATGGGGAGTGGCTCGAACACCTCGTCCCTGGGGTGTCCCGGCAGGTCTTCCTTCATGGATATCCAGTTCAGCTCGCACAGCACTTTACGGCCTTCGAACACCTTCTCCAGCACATGGGCGTATACGCTGAGCTGCACCATGTACTCCTCACGGAAGTCGAACTGCCTGTCGGTCTTCCAGTCGTGGACGACCACTTTGTCTGGATATTCCGCGAGCATGTCGATTATGCCGCGGAGGGTGACGTTGTATTCGTTCACCGGCAGCGAGCATTCGATCTCCGTACTTACCTTCTTCACGTCCCCCAGTCCGTCAAGCACCTGTTGGATACGGTCTATCTGGGGGCCGTAGTCCCTCAGTTCCTCGTCCGAGGGCGAATATCCGCCCACCATCAGTTCGGCCACACGGTGTACCGCGGTTCCGAAGGCCATTCCCCTGCCCGTGCCGTCACGGTCCTCGTAGTCGAAATCGGGTTCCATTCCGCCTCTTCCGAAGGACAGGATGTCGTGGACGCCGACGTTCCTCCTGCGGGCCTCCATGACGGGGATGTCGGGCTTGGAAATAAGCACCCTGTCGGTCCTTTCATGGACCGGGACCTCTGTATCCTCCGCATAGATCTCATTCCCGTCCTCGTAATGGAGGAAGAACTTCGACGGGATCTTTCCCGCGATGAGCTTCACGTACTGTTTCGCACGTGTGATCCCCACAAAGAGCAGCCTCCTCTCCTCGCTGTAGTCTTTGGGGATGGCCTTTGATACGGCATAGGTCCTCCAGGACTTTCCGAGCTTCATCTCGCCCTCGAAATGGATCACGGTCTGCTTGCATCTGATACCTGCGGTCTCGTTGAACGAGTATGTGTCGTTGTTGGTCTTGAACGACGGCAGGACGTTCTGGTCCACCCCGGGTATGATGACGATAGGGTATTCCAGTCCTTTCGACTTATGCAGGGTCTGGATGATGACCGCGTTCGTGTCCGGGATGCCGTCCACATCGTACTTCGTCCTGTTCAGCATGTCCGACTCTATGATCGATACCATGTCCGAGATTGTCAGGAGGGAGGACCTGTGGGATGACGAAAGTTCGCTTATGATGGCCTGTGTGATGTCGTTGTCCAATCCGTAGAAGTGGAAGATCTCTGAGATCAGGTCCGTTACCCTTCTCTTTCTGGAACGTAGGTTTTTCTTCTGTTCCAGGATCACATCGGGAAGCTTCTTCAAGGCCTTGATCTCGTTCGCGGAATACCCCATGTCCGCAAGGATCGGGACGGACCCCCACTTGTCGCCGTCGTTGCTGAGGAGCCTCAGCCATGCGAGGAGGAGCTTCCCTTCACGGCTGCGCATGATCTCCACGTCCCCTTGGATGAACGCGGGGATGCAGTGTTCGTTGCATTCCTTCCAGATGTTCCTGCACATTCCTGAGTCCCTGCAGAGCACCGCTATGTCACGGTATTCGGGCTTCCTCGGGCCGTTCCTGTCGACGATGGCGTATTCTTCGTCGTTGACATATTTCTCGATGGAACGGAGGACCTCCTCCACTTCGGATCTCTTGTCGTCGCATCTGCAGTGTTCGAAACCGGTGTGTTCGTCGAGTTCGGGATTGGATCCGACGATGTGTGTTATCTTCGATTCCACCTCGGCGACGTCCAGCCCCTCCCCGTCGGTACCTCTGATGGTCAGGGCCTCGAACGCCTTCTCTATGACGAGGTTGGAACTGCGGTAGTTTTTGTCAAGAGGGAGATTTACGGTCTCCGGGATGAAGAACGGGATACGTTTACGGTCCTCGTTCAGGAACCTCCTGAACTCCACCACACGTCTCTCGAAATCGGTGATGTTCTCGATGGAGACGAACCTGAAGCCGTATATTCCCTGTTTCCAGTCCCCGACCACACAGAGGTTCGGTTCCTTAAGGAGCATCAGGGAGATCATAAGCTGGGCGCTGTTCGTGTCTTGGAACTCGTCCACGATGAGGTTCCTGCATCCGAGTCTTTCGCGTGCGTCGTCATCGGAGTAGAGGGCCACGAACGCGAGGCAGGCGACGATCCCGAAGGTCAGGTGGTCGTCGGATACGCATGCCCTCAGGTATTCGTAATAGATGTCGTGGACCATGGTGAACATGCGGGTCCTGTCCTCCTCTGCGGCCTTGGACAGGTAGTTCTCCATGAACACTTCGACGGTGAGCCCTCCGACCTCGGGGTCGTCCCCGAAATCGTCCTTCAACATCTTTTTGTAGTCGGTGCAGGAGCCCATGTACTCCCTGGTCTTCTCGATGTCCCCCGTCAGGTCCTTCTCGTAGTTGTATCCGAACCAGGCGTTTTTCCCTTTCAGAGGGAGCACCGCACGTGACATCAGGACGTTCAGCAGGTTGTAGAGGTCGTCGGGGTTGTCCGCCGCCACCGCAGCATCGTCGCCGTATTCGTCACCATGGTCGAGGAGGAAACCGTCGAGGAACCTCCTGAAGTAGGACAGGTTGACCGACATGTTCTCCGTTATGGTGGCGTTGTTGGTGAGGATCTCGTCGAAACCGAAGAAACGGCTGATGGAGGAGGGACACTGTTTGACGACCGAGAAACAGAAGGAATCGAAGGTCCCGATGGTCATTTGTTTTATTTTCTCGTCCAATATCCTGTAGGTCCTGTCGTCTATGGGGTCGTCGGGGTCGTTCCCGTCGTGTTTCTCTTCCACGGTCCTTTTGACCCTTTCCCTCATCTCGTTGGCGGCGTTGCGGGTGAACGTCAGCATCGTGAGGTCCTTACCCTTGTAGTCGTTGCGTCTCAGGATGTTGATGCACCTGGCGGTCACGGTGTGGGTCTTTCCGGTACCGGGTCCCGCGTCCACGACTATCATGCCCTCGATGGTTTCGGCTATCTTCCTCTGTGAATCGTTAAGGCTCATTCCTTCACCTCCTCGTTCTCGGGAAGACCTACCCTCTCCTGCATGCAGGCGTTGCGGTATTCGCATCTGTCGCAGGATATCTTTCCTCTTCCAGTACTGTAGAACGACCTGTTCAACGCCAGGCAGGCCTTCGGGTAGTCCTCTTCGAGCCTGTCGATGAACGTTTCAAGCTCATCGAGGGACAGCACCACGGTATCGTTCCCTAGGACGTTCGCGGTTTTGCCCATGGCTTTCGTCATTTTCGACAGGATGCCCTCTGCGGCGTTGACCGCCGCCGACTTGCTTCCTATCACGTTCGCCAATGCCTGCGTCTGGTTTTCGTCCCACGGTTCCAACTCCTTCAGGGCCGATGACACTTCGCTCCATCTGCTCACGGCTACGCTATATTTTTTCGTGGTCTTTATGTTCGCATAGACCGAATCTATCGCGATCTCCACCTTGCTGCGACTGTCGACGATGACGTGCTTCACGTTGCGGGATATGTCGAAATCCCCGAATCTGACGGAATCCACATCGTTGTCACCCATGAAGAAAAGGTCGAACTTCAACGGGGCCTTCCTGCCGTTGTCCAGGAGGGCCTGCATGTAGATCAGGCTCTGGAAATCGGAGTCATTCTTTCCGTCCCCCTTCAGTGCGGATATGATGTCGTCAGGGGTCTTCACCTTGCCCGTCTTGTAGTCCACGATGGTGTTGCCCAGAAGCAGGTCGTATTTCGCGAACAGGTGGTGTCTGGAACCAAGTTCCGATTCAGCCATGGTAGAGCATCTGTCGAGACCTTCCGCCTCGAACAGCGGGTTCCTGTACTGCCTGTCCTTCTCGTCCCTGTCCAACGGCACGTCGGCGGGGCGTATGTGGTCGATGTAACGGATTAGGTTGTTCATGTACACCCTGATCCTGCTTTTGTCCACGTCCCTGTGGCATTCGTTGGAGATTCCGGAATAGACCTCGGTCATAGTGTCGATGAAATGGTCGACCCCCTTTTCCCTGACGACCTCAGGATGACAGAAATAGAGCTCTGCGAAGTTGTGCAGGACGTTTCCGAAGACTATGCTGTCGGATTCCGACGAGGGGAGCACCTTGTGGAAAAGGAACTTCAACGGACAGTCCACATACGCGTTGTATTCGGTCTTGGAGAACTTCCATATGTCGTCTAGGTCCTTGGAACCCATCGAACCCCTTTCCTCGGAAGGGCCGGGGGCGCTCTCGTACCACGGCCCCCTGACGATATCGGTACATATGTCCTCGAAACAGGTGAGGGACCTTTTCATACCCCCCATGGCACCGAAGGTCATGGCGGGTACCGTGGGTTTCCCTTTGGTCACGGGTTTCACCGCGTATATGCGGAACGTACCCTGCTGGAGGAGGATCGACAGCCTCAGGGCGTTCTTCTCCTCCAGGTCCTGCGGGTCCACATAGTCCCTTCCGGCGGCACCCACGTCCCAGTTCTGGTCCAGTCCGAGGAACAGGACGAACGGTCTGTCCACATAGACCGAGTTCTTGCAGTCGGCAAGGAGGACTCCCGCCCTTTCGTCCTCGGGGATCTGTTCGTTGTGGCGGAGGTCGTCCACGTTGTTCACGGCGTAGTTCAGGAACGATACCTGTTCCCTGTCCACCACGGTGTCCCCCAGGCCCAGGTCCTCTATCAGGATGGCGACGGACGCCTTCTGTCTCTGGATGGACCTGTTCCCTTCGAAATCGTGGACCGCGTCCACCGCCTGACGGAACGTCATCCCTCTGATCCCCTCCATCGTCTTCATGAGGGAACGTGCACGTCTGTCGTCGACGTCCGGCGCCTTGGAGAGGAGGTATCCGTCCATGGAGGCGGAAAAGCCCCTCGAGACGCCCATCCCGTATGCGGAGAACAGTTCGCGGACGTCCCTCACACGCAGGGTGCGGTAGTCGAGGGCAAGAGTGAGGAACTGTATGAAGTCCCTGACCTGTGTGAGGTCCTTGACGGTCATACTGTTCTTGAAAGGTATTTTGTTCCTGTAGAGCGCCGCCCTGACCGCATCCGCGAGTGCGGATTTGGAATCGAGGACGATGGCCGTGTCCATGCACCTTTCCTTTCCGATAAGGTCCACGATGTTATCCGCGATCTGTCTGTCGTTGCCTACGGCGTAGATACGGTCGATGGAGAACTCCCCTCCGGTGAAAAGGTCGACCTCATCGAAGTCCATGGGAAGGAAGTGTTTGTCGAGGTCGTCCATCATGTCGAGCCCTATGACGGCTATCCTCTGGTCTTTGTAGAAATCGTCGTTCCCGGTCGGGTCGTAGGTGGCCATGACCAGGTCGCGGGTGGGAAGTTTCAGGAAACTGCGGAGCACCTCCTTCTCCCTTTTGGAATGGAGGTTCTCCTTCACCTCGGCCTTGTATTTCCTGATGTCGCGTATAGTTTTGATGGTGCTGTGGACGAAACGGAAGCTGTAACCGGTCTCGTCCATGACCGCCTTCACGACCTCGAGGTCGTCCATGGCGGGGCGTTCCAGCTTCTTACCGGACACCATGGACGCGATCTGCCTGGGGGTGTATGCGAAACCTCCGAGCTTAGGTATGTCGATCCTGGCGTTCAGGGCGGTGGCCAAGGGGGCATCGTTGGTGATGACCTTGTCGTAGCCCTTTACCTCGTTATAGATATCGTCGATCGATTTTGCTATCTTCATGTGCTTCCCGTCCGGGGCGTATGCCTTATGGAGATAAGAAACACATGGATGGGCTCATTGTTTCATGACGAGCCTTTCGATCTCGGAGCGTGCCTTCTCCAGGGCCTCGTCGGATTTCCTCAGCCTATCCTGAAGGACGAGGACCTGTCTGTCCGACTCCTTGCAGTGCTCGGTCAGGGAACGGATGTTGGAACGCATAGTGTCCATTTCCTTTTTGAGATCGGAGATCTGGATTTTGAGCTGGGTGTTTTCATATCCGAGGTTCTTGTTCTTGGCGTTGAGCTCGCTCAGACGGGCGGATGTGACGCTGACCTTCGCTCCGTCGTAGTCCGATGAAGGATCGCGGATGGCCTTGGTCTCATCGAGCTCCTTCTCAAGGGACTTTATCCTCGAGGTCAGGTCTCCGATGATCCTCGAACGTGATTCGGTCTCCCTTTCAAGCTCGGCAATACGTTCTTCAGGGGTCGGTACCTTGCGGTCGGACACGGTCATCTCTACCAGCAGATGGTTCCTTTCCATCTGCAGGAACCTGAGGGCCACCTCGAGGTTGTTCCTGACGACGGGGTCGGTCTCATCTGCCATGTCGGCCCTTATTTCGGCCATCTGACGGTCGTATTCCTCCAGCATTTCCTCGTCGGAACGTCCTTCGTCCAGACGTCTCTCGAGCTCCGCCATTTCGTCACGCATTCTTTCCAGGGTGCGTCTGAGGAGGACGTCCTGGTCCTTTCCCGGACCGGATTCCAAGGTCTTCTCGATACCTTCGATCCTGAGCCTGTACTCCTCGATCTCCCTTTCAAGTGACGTAACGTCGTCGGATGCCATGTACTGTCCCATGTAGGCATCGTTTAAGGATGTAACGAAGGACACATGTTTTTATTGTCGGAATTCTACGGTCGTGTATGAGTCACCCTTCGTTCGTCGACGATCTCGTCAAGTCATGTGTGGGCTGCAGGTCCTGTCAGTCCGTATGCCCGTCGTTCCGCCATGGAGGCTGCTCGCCGTTCTCCGTGTTCAACGAGGGTGCGACGAACGTCGATCTCTGTATAGGGTGTGGAAAATGCAATACCGTCTGCAAGGACACGGACCCCAAGACGGCCATGTCCCACCTCAAGGTGGAGAAGCTCGATCTAAGGGTGCCTGAGACCTTCATAAAGCACGGTCTGATGTTCCCTCCCGTATCCGAGGAGGACCTGTCGGACCTTCCCGACGTCCGTAAGGGGGAGGACGTCTACATCATGCCCGGATGCGTCGTAAAGGGCAAGGTGCCTTTCCTGATGTATTCCGCCCTCAAGGCCTTCGAGGTCCTGGGGATCGGTGCGGACGAGCTTCCTAAGAACACCTGCTGCATGTATTCGCTTCCGCTCAGCAGCATAGAGCCCCGTGAGAAAGATAAGTATAAGTTCGCTATGCGTAAGGTGGCGGCAGGAAGGGACATGGTGGCGCTCTGTTCCGGATGCACCGTCGAACTAGCCCGTTCAGCTGTGTACGCCCCCCATCTTGTGACCTATCTTCCCAAGTACCTCGAGCGTATAAAGGCCCTTCCCGGTGTGGATCTCAAGGTGTCGTTGGAGCCCGGATGCAGCTGTGAGCGTTACATGAAGGATTTCATCGCCATCGTGGAGGCCACCGGTGCGACCATCGTCAACAAAAGCTACGGCTGCTGCGGAAAGAACGTTCCGGAAATAGCGGACAGATGCATGGAGGACAGGTTCAAGGAATCCGAAGGTGCGGATGTCATAATCCTCGGATGTCCTAACTGTTTCGTATTCTACGATAACCATCCCAAGGGCATGCCTGTGCTCTATATCGCGGAGCTCATAGCACTCGCCGCGGGCGATAGGGAGACACAGAGATATCACAGGATAAAGCTCAAGGACCACAGGACGGAGTGATTGGAATGGGTGACAGGATTTTTGTTATCGAGACGTTGTTCGACGGGGCCGAAGGATATCCTTACGATGAGATCCTCTCCATCGGGGTATGTTCCGTCGATTTGGATGAAGCTGTAGTGGAACCGGTCTTCGAGGCGGTGATCGCCAAGGAACCGAAATATCTCGGCAAAGTGAAACTGGATTATGCCGAATCCAAGGGATTCGATGTGGGTTCCCTCTACGTCGGGGAACCGGAGGCCGAGGTCGTCAGGAAGTTCAAGGAGATCGTCAAGGGCGGTTACGTGACCAGCTACGACATCCGTCAGGAGTTCAACAAGTATTTCATCAACAATCCCTGGGACCTGACCTTCGAAGCCGAGGTAATGCCCTCGATCATGAACCGTCAGCCCATAAGTTTCAGGTGTAAGTACCCTGAGGACGAACCCGATATAATCAGAAAGGCCTATCGCCGTATGTTCAAGAACGATCCTGCCGGAATCGGAAAAGGACGCACCGCGATGGACCTTGCGAAGATGGCATCGTACATCGCCATCAACCTCCGTAGCAGAGGAAAGTACTGAGGGGCGTCACCCCCTCTTTTATTTTTAACGTTTCATTCCGAAGATCCTGATGGATCCGAAATATGCATCGACGATGGAAACTATCGCGATCAGGAAATAGATCAGGCCGAATATGATCGTGGGTATCGCCACCAGGATCGTACCGAGGATGCCGCCGAAACCGCCGAGGACGATCAGGGCGACCATTATCAGGAATGTGGCGAGTCCTCCTGCAAGGAAATAGTAGCCGGTCTGATCACGGGGGTCCCTGTATATCTGTCCGAGACCTAGGAAACCTAAGAACGCGGGCACTACAGCAAGGACCATGGCGATCGTGGGGCTCTTGTTCCTTTTGGAGATCTGTTCACGGTAGGTCTCACGGGTGGTGTTGGACCTCTGTTCGTAACGATCCCTTTCGTTCACGGTCATGTCGCGTGCGATTTCCGTGTAACATTGGGGACATGTCAGTGAATTGGGCGGGACAGTCGCTCCGCAGTTGGGACAGTATCTAGCCATGTTATCGGTGCATTTTGGTTACACCTATTTAAATGGGTGTAAAAGAGACACAATGAGGCTATGCAGGCGAGGTCGTTGTAAAACAAGTGTCCACCGAACAAGTATGCACATCTTTCCCGATACCCGTCAGTATGGACAATTTAGATCATCCATCCAATTGT
>JAKSHW010000220.1 GCA_024399195.1 archaeon
CGGAGCACGCACGGCGATGTGCATGGTTCAATCCACACGAATTGCACTAGGACCGATAAAAAGAAAGACTGCTGCGACACGGCACGATACGTAGGGGTCGCCTCGTGTGCATCGAGAGGTGCCGCATACGCCGCAGGAAGGGTGACGGACCTTTCCGTGGTGGTGCATGGGCCCTCCAACTGCGGATACGTGATGTCCCATACGCAGGACAACCACTATCTCAGCGACATCGCGAGCAACCCCATACTGAAAGTGATACTCCGTAACAACATGGTCTGTACGGGGATGACCAACCAGGACTTCATCTTCGGAGGCCACTTCAAGTTAACAGAGGCCTTGGATTCCGAGATCTCCAAGGGAAAGAAGGAGATCATGGTCATCACCACCTGCGTCTCGGGTATGATCGGAGACAACATCAGGAAGATCATCGACGAGACCATGGTAAGGCATCCCGATGTGCACATCTATCCCATCAATGCGGACGGTAACCTTATCGGTGACAGTGAGGAGGGACGCGGCCTGGTACAGGACACACTCATCGACACCATCGATATGGGTATCGAACCTACCGAAGACAGGATAAACCTGGTAGATACCACATTCATGCAGTTCAACAGGGGACGCAACGAGAAGTGGCTGAGGGAGTTATTGGAACCCACGGGACTGTCCGTAGGTGTGAAGCTTTTCGAGGAATGCACCATGGAAGATGTCCGCACCTGCCGTAGGAACAGGTACTTCGCTTTGACATCGGACATCTTGGCGAACATCCCCATACGCAGGAAGCTCGAGAAGAAGGGTTTCGTTTTCATGGACAGGCCCCTGCCGTCCGGATACAGGTCCACCATCGAATGGTTGGACTACGTCGCAGGGCTGTCGGGACATACCGAGGGATGTGCCAGGACCAAGGAGATAGTGGAAAGACAGTACAAGGCCGCCTTGGAAAGGTTCTCCCCTTATCTCAAAGGAAAACGTGTGGCGATAGCAGTGAGCTCCTACTTCAACATAGATTGGATAATCGAACTGATGCTCGATGTGGGGATGACGATAGATAAGGTGTACACCTATGCCATGGGGCCTTCCAAGAGAGGGTTCTACAGCAGATACGCGGACAGGTTGGAGATCGTGGAGGGAATGCGTGTGTCCCAGATATCCGAGGTGGTCTCCGCTTCCAAACCCGATCTGGTCCTAGGAAACCACCATGTGGCCCATGAGTCGGGATGCCGTTTCGCCAAGCACTCACAGGAGGAGATCACCCATCAGGCATCCATCGTGTATCTGGAATACCTTTCGAACATCCTTAAGGTCCCGATGGGCGAAGGATGGAAATCGTGGGAGGGAGGACTGTGAGGATAAAGTCGGACGGGTTCATAGGGTCCGTCATGGCCGTCGAGGGGATCTCAGATGCCGCGGTGTTGATGCACGGACCGGACGGATGCCGTAAGAACCTCACCGTGCTGTCCAGCAAGGTGTATCCCCGTCCCGACAGGGACTGCTGCGACATGGGTGCCCCGTACTACCACGGGATGCCGAGGATCCCCTGCACCGGTATCGTTTCTACAGATTACATCCAAGGTGCGTACTCCAAGCTGGTGGACGCGTTATCGTACGTGAAGGAACGTAACGACCGTCTGGTCGCGATAGTGTGCTCCCCCGGTGCATCTTTGATCGGTGACGATGTGGGAAAGGCCATCCGCGAATGCGGTATGGAGGAAAGGGCCCTCCGTATGGAGACGAACCTGGTATCCATCCCGTTGAGCGAGGGGATGGACATCACCCTGAGGAACGTCGCGGGACATCTCGCGGTAAGGTCTGATGTCGTCGACAAGGAACGTGTCAACGTCCTCGGTCTGAACGTGCTTTCCAAGGATTGGACCACGGTAAAGGAGGAGATCTCCCACATACTGGGACTTATGGACCTCGAACCGGGATGTTTCCTGGGAGCGGGTTGTTCGGTGCAGGAGATAGCCGATTCCTCTTCGGCAGGGTTCAATCTCGTGCTCCAGCCCGAGTACGCCAAGGCTACCGCGGAGTTCTATGCGGGGACCTTCGGTACAGTGAACATCGACATCAGCTATGCCCCCGTGGGGTTCGATGCAATGGAACAGATGATCATGGCGATCGCGGAGGCGACCGGAAAGGACCCCTCGAAGGCCTTGGAATATGTTTCAGGGTATTGCAGACGTGCGTTCTCGTGCCTTTCGGCACCCCGTACCGAGGTCAAGGGAAGGTCCTTCGCCATCGATGCCGATCCGTCGGTGGCATGTCCGTTGACCATATGGCTGTACGAGTCGTTCTCCATGGTTCCGGTGTCGGTGAAGTTCAACGGTGCCTGCAATGAAAGAGCGGAGGAATCGTTGAAGAGGTTCCTGGAGGAGAAGGACCT
>JAKSHW010000221.1 GCA_024399195.1 archaeon
ATGGCCGTACTTTATAGACGGAGGCATTATTCGTTCCATAAAGATTCCTGCTACTATCTCAGAAATCTGTCCTGGAGCTTTTTCAGGCAGTGTGTTCTATGATTTTGATAAATACACACCCATATCCTCTGATGTCGGAGGTCTTTCCGGAAAAACTTTCACAATACAAGATGGTAAGTTGGTATTGTCCCATGATTACTGTTTTTATGGTGAGGTACATTCAACATGTATTTCTGAAGGAACTGCCGCATATTACTCCTGCAAAGATTGCGGGGCCCTGTTCGACCTGGATCTATTTCCGATAGACATGCCGACGATAACTGTTGCCTTGGGTCATGATCTTGTACATCGCGTGGAAAAGAAACCGACCTGTACCGAGGTAGGGTGGATTGAATATGACACTTGTACCCGGTGCGACTATACGACGTATGGGGAGATCCCGACTCTGGACCACAATCTTGTGCACCATGAAGGGAAGGAACCTACAGTTTCTGAACCTGGGTGGAAACCATACGATGCCTGTACTCGTTGTAAGTATACGACCTATGAGGAGATACCTGCGTTTGGCGTAGACATAATTTTCATGGTCAATGACCTCGTTTATATGAGATACGTCGGTACGTCCGTGGAACTTCCATCGGATCCAGTCATCGTAAACGGACCTTTGTTCGTGAAATGGGACGGATACACCGAAGGAATGGTCGCCGACCGGGATCTTGTGTGCCACGCTGTCTTCGACGGGCTCCTTCCTGAACACACGGTCTCCTTTGCGTTCGGAAAGTACGATCTGACCTATTCTCTGGAATACGGGAAAATGATCGAACTGCCTAACATGGTCCCGACCAAGGCCTCCGAGAACGGGGTGACCTACATCTTTGCCGGATGGGACGGATACACCGAAGGCATGTGCATAACCTCCGACACGGTGTTCACGGCATCGTTCACCGAGAAAAGGGCTACCGATGATATCTGTGCGGTCACCGTGGTCTATAACGACGGCACCTCGGACGTCCTGTACGTTCAGAAAGGTTCCCATATAGACGAACCCCGGTATGTTTTCGCATACTATCGCGATATGGATATGACCAAGACCTGGTCACGTACCTCCAAGGTGTATAACGATGTCACTGTCTACGCTATGGTCACCGCTTCCGGATCCGCGGGAGGGGATACGAGCTGGACCTTGGACTTCGGCGAAGGTACTTTGACGATATCTGGTACAGGTCCCACCGACGAATGGGAATCCCTCACTACTCCGTGGTACAGGTACAGGAACGAGATCTCCTCCCTTGTCGTGGAGGAGGGCGTGACCCGTCTGGGATCATTCGCCTGTCACAAATACCCCAATCTGTCGGATATCGTCCTACCCGATTCCCTCGTGAGCCTCGGGAAGTACGCGGTCATGACCTATGTGGCCGACCATATCCGGATCGGTACGGGTCTGACCTCTATGGACACCAGGGGCATCCACGGCATTACCTTCATCGAGTCCGGTGCCCCTCTGAAGGCCCTGGTGTATAACCTGGTCGGAAAGGAGTTCTTCGGAAACGATGGAACCGTGGTGTTGGACAACATACGTGGGGTCCTGAACGGTGCGGTATGGACACTCGATACGAAGGACGGTTCGTTCTATTTAGAAGGAAGCGGGGATATGCCGTCGTTCGAGACCAATTCCCAGGAACCGTGGTACAGGTACACGGATACGATCGTGTCAGTCACCGTCGGTGAAGGTATTTCCTCCCTCGGTAAGTTCATGTTCTACGGTTGCACGAATCTGGTGTCCATAGATCTTCCGAACTCCCTTAAGACCATCGCGAAGTACGCCTTCAAGGCCTGCGACAACGTCGAGCACATTTCCTTCGGGAATGGACTGGTGTCGTACGATCCGTTGTCGACAGGTCTCACCCTGTACAATACAAAGGGTACGACCAAGCAGGCAACCGTCGAGAGGGTCTCGGGATATACGTTCGACCTTATAGGTGGGAAATTGGTCAGAACCGACTGAGGTCCCTGGGGCTTCGGCCCCATATCTCGGTCATTAAAACAATGGCATTCCCTGACGGACATCTTCAGTCGGTCATACTTTCCGGAAGCCAGGCCCTACCTATCTCGTGAAAGGTCGTGGCTATAGAGGATCCATCATAGCTTGTGATACCATCCCCCTCGGGGGTGAATTTGTTTCTATTGGGAATCTTGTCTTTGTAAATACGATATTTACATGTTGATCCAAGTGGTTTCCACGGACGTACCGTTCTCTGTATTCGCTCACTTTCGGTACTTTCGGTCACCTCTCCCCCGCTTTCGTTTATATC
>JAKSHW010000222.1 GCA_024399195.1 archaeon
TGATCAAGCTCGATTCGATGCTGATGGCAAGGAAGAACCGGTCCTGATCCGCCTCGGGAATCGATCCCCAAGGTTTTTTCCAATGCGGGGTTACCGAATGTGGTTCTTCATAGATAATTTCAACAAACAGGATGTCGAAAGCAGACTGTACGGATATACGGTTACCGGAAAAGGGGTGGTGGAAGACCCTATATCGGGCCCGGAGGAACTGACCCCCGAAGGAACGTATATCTACATACACTCCACAGAAGACAAGGTCGATATCTATCAGGACTTCCTGGGATGTTTCGGACTATATGTATACAGTAGCGGAAACTACACCGCTATCAGCAACTCCTTCGCGTACCTTCTGGAAAAACTGGATTCCAAACTACCTTTGACCATCAACAAGGAGTATTGCGACTATCTCCTGAACGCCACCATATGCGTGAACTCCGCATACGAGACCCCCGTGAAAGAGATCAGACTGCTCGACAGACATTCGGTGTTCACATTCTTCAAGAACGATAACCGTACTGAGGAAAAGATTATAGACTATAGGGAGGGGACCGTTGAACCGGGTTCCGAAGAAGGTCTGAAGATCCTCGATTCCTGGCACCGGAAATGGACGAACCTTATCGGATCGATGTGTGCATCGGACTGCAGCATGCTCGTGGAACTGTCCGGAGGTTTCGATTCGAGGATATCCCTGGGACTGTTCCTGGACTCCGGAGCGGATATGTCCAGGGTGATCGTTAGATCCTTGGACACTCCGAAACATGCAGAGGATTTCAAGTACGCCTCGGCGATAGCCGAACATTACGGTCTGAAACTCAACGGTTCGAGGTCCATGACCACGCAGGCATTGCCGTTCGAAGACACCTTCGAGAACTCGTTGTATATAAAACTCGGGACGAGCAAACGCATCAACTTCAGAAACAGGGTGACGAACAGACGTCGGTATGCGTTCACCGGTTCAGGTACCACAAAAGGCATATGGCAGGACCTGGACGGATATATAGAGAAAGAACTAGGGAAGGGAGGAAGGTTCGGTGGAAAATACAGCAGTCAGATGAAGAAGTCGATCAAAGCCGTCATCAACAGATCCGTAGACGGGATAATAGAACGTCATCCTGCCAAGAACAGGGAATCCCGTGACATAGGGACGTTGTTCTACTGGAGCACGAGGGCAAGGTTCCATTACGGTAAATCGTTCGTGGAGAACTACATGACCGGATCGTTCAGCATATCCCCCTCCATAGACCATGAACTGAGAATGTTGAAAACCGATGGAATGAAACTGACCGCGATGATCTATACCAGGTTCTTCAAGGAACTCATGGAGTTCGGTTTCGAAAGCGGACGTGCCATTCCCGAAAAATATATGGAATATGCCGAAACAGCCGATAGGGAACATCCGTTCCAAAGGACGCCTATCGAATTGACACCTATCCAAGACATGACGTACAGACCGTTGGACCGTGAATGTCCGGCATTGAGCGAAACCTTGTTCAGAAACTGCATAGAACGTATGGCAAGGTCCGATGCGGTCAAATCGGCATTCATGAAACTGTATCCCGCAGATATACTGAAACAGATCTATGTGAAATGCAAATCGAAGAAACATGACCGTAATGGAGAATACATCGGAATAGTATCTCTTGCCAAGGTTCAGAAAACCGTAAACGAACATTCCGTCAGGAAAACGGGCATATTGGCCTCGTTGGAGGGAATGTGCGAACCTTTGAACCTTCCTATCAGGACAGGCATAAAGAAAAACTGTCTTGCAAGGATAGATATACGGAACGAAGGGCCCGGATCGGACATATCGGTGGTCCATGTATCGGATACCGAATGTAAGATAGATAATCCGGATTGGTTCAAGAACGGGAAAGGCCGTACGTTCACATCCAACAAAGGAACATTGACGGTCGTGTTCTCTGCGGTCAATGACGGTACACTCCACATATCGTTAAGGACTCCGAACAGTAAAGACAAAGACGGTAACAAGGTGAAACGGTTCATAGAGTATACCCAAATGATGGTGAATGGAAATCCAATACTCGATCATGAAAAGACCGTCTGGCATGATGAACCATTTAGATGCAAATTAAAAGTAATAAACAAACAAATAATCGAATTATCAATCGATTGGAAGCCATGCTGTAACCAATGATTGGTATTATTCATTAATCCTGACCTAGAGAGTTCCTTATACGCGTGCGCGCGCACACGTGCACGTGCGTGAGGCGAGGGTCATAGCCACGGCTGATCCGTTGGAATTCGAACCATTCGACAGTAGGCGGCAATGG
>JAKSHW010000223.1 GCA_024399195.1 archaeon
TTCGGATTTGTGATAGGGTCTTCAATGAATCCAGATTAAAATACCTGAAATCTGTCAAAAAATATTTTCAATTGTGTCTCGGAACAGGGTTCAGGGGCCGGAACGTGGGAAGTGTCCGGCCCCGTTACCCTCAGAGGGGGTACACCCGGCACTGTGCCTCGATATGTTTCAGGACCGAGGGGTCGAACGGCTACAGGGACCCTGACAGCCTGGCACGCATGGTATATTTCAGGGACGGGCTGGGATGGTGAGGTCCAGAACTACATCCCAGGGTTCCCACCAGAATTCCTATAGGTCCCGTTTATGGTGACTGTCCATCGGCCATCAGCCAATCGATGACGTTGACGATCTTTATACCGTTCTCGTCACCGAGTCCGTATCTGTCGAGGGTCAGGACGGTCTTGGGATGGTTGTCACGCGGTCTTTCCAACGACCTGGTCTCCCTTCTGCGTGTCCCTTCGGACATGAGCGTCTGACATACCTGGAAATATTCCATCGAATCGGACCTCATGGCTAGGAAGTCCACCTCTTCATCATGATAGCTTCCGACCCTTACATCGTATCCGCGTCTGCACAGTTCGATATACACGAGGTTCTCCAGCGGTCTGCTTATATCGCTTCCTGCGGTGATACCCAGGGCCGCGTTCCTTAGGCCTAGGTCCGTCGCATAGTATTTTCCGTTGGTGTTGAGAAGTCTTTTGCCGACCATGTCGTAGCGTTGGCACATGGAGAACAGGAACGCATCCGTCATCGTGCCTATGTAGGAGTCGACCGTGTTGGTGCTGAACCCCGTGGCCTTGGAGATGGAACTGACGTTCGTCGTGTTACCGATGTTGGAAAACAGGAATCTCGAGACCGCTTCGATCTTCGATGCGTTCGCCGTTCCGATGTTCTTAAGGACATCCTTGACCACGACCGTGTTGTAGACCCCCTGCAGATAGTCTCTCGCGTACCTCCATCCCCTAGACGGATCTATCGCGGGAAGTCCTCCGTAATGCAGGTACTCGTGGAACGCCGTCTCCCTGTCTCCGTACCCGTGGAGTCCGATGAACTCCTTCAACGAGAGCGGGAAGACCTCTATCTCCACATGGCGTCCCGAGATGTGCGTCGCCAGGTCGGACGAGAGCATGTCCGAGTTCGAACCGGTGATGTACACGTCCACGTTTTTCATATGGTTCAAGGCGGATACGGACATCTCCCACCCCTGTACGTTCTGTATCTCGTCGAAGAACACGAAGAAAAGACGGTCTTCAGGGACCTTTTCTTTCAATATCTTGTTGAGGTCGTCCTTGTCCCTGATGTCCTGTCCTTCGAGACTCTCGAAATCGATGAACAGGATATCGTCCCTGGATACGCCGGAACCGGTAAGGTCATCGATGTACTGCTGCATAAGGACCGATTTGCCTACGCGGCGCATGCCTGTGATGACCTTCACAATGCCTGTGTCCCCGCGTCCGGCGGAGATCCTTTCGAGATAGGACGTCCTGACGATCTCCCTGTCCATGGTGTTTTATCGGATTTTTTGTATAAAATAATAACGGACTAGTATTTTTTTATAAATTTGAAAATTTTAATAGTCTGCTATTAATTTTCATTGTGATTTGAGGGATAGAACTACGAGACTATGTCAGAAACAGACTATGAGTATCGGCAAGATTTTGAACAAGGTCTTCAGAATCCCCAAGCAGCGGAGGGGTCAATCTGTTCCAGAGGAAGAGAGAACTGTGACACGGAGTTCATGGATGTACTTTCCAAATTCATAAAGAAGGGCGGTGTAGGCAACCTCGTGGAAGAGACACATAGTTGCACCTCTTGGGTCCGCGACATCATCTTGGAGGCCTGTCGTCGATGGACATGATGGACCTCACCGATCTTGCGATGCGGGGTTACAACGAACTGTCGGCGGGACAGCACCAGAGGGTGGCATTGGCAAGGGGCATCGTCCAGGACACGGAGATAATGATCCTCGACGAACCTACCGCCAACCTGGACGTCAGACACCAGATGTATGTGACACAGCTGTTGCGTGAGTTCGCCGACAAGGACGGGAAACTGGTCCTGATGATCTGTCACGACCTCAACATCGCCGCCAGATACGCGTCCAAGATAATCGTGATGGGATCTCCCGAAAGGATACATTCGATAGGCGAAGCGGAGGACGTCATAACCTCCGACACCATCAGGGAGGTATACGGCATCGATTGCGATGTAGTTACCTACGAAGGCAGACCGATGGTGATGTTGAAGTCCGAATTCCCTGACGAATGAGCGTCAAGGCATGGT
>JAKSHW010000224.1 GCA_024399195.1 archaeon
TGGAAGTCCCTTCCGAACACCAGCGAGAAGCACAGTCCGTGGTAGGAGTCCGTGATGACATGTTTAGCATGCATCAGGTGGTACACGACCTCCTCGACCGACGCATCGCCTATCACACCGCATCCCCCGAGCATCTCCACCTTCCTGGAATGGTCGAACTGCCTGTCGGTCACCGTCACCACCTTCATACCGGTCTTCTCCGACAGGTCCTTCAGATGGGCGACCTTGGCCTCGTCCGGATCGAGGATGTATCCGAACAGGAAGTCCCCGTAGGTCTTCCTCCCGGCGTTGCAGGCGAGCCTGTCCCATGCGGACCTGTCGCAGATGAACACGGGGTCCAACACCAATGTGGCGTCCACACCGAAACGGGTCCTGCAGATGTCCACCGCCTCGGACTCCCTCACGGCCACGCTGTCGAAACGTTTCAGGAGGGCGTCCACCTTGGGGATCTCCTCCTCGGGGAAGAACCCCCTGGTGTTCCCGAACGAGGTGGAATACGATATCTTCCTTCTGTCGTCCGAGACGAAGTCCAACATGAAGAAATGGTTGGTGGCGATGAACGCGTCGTAGTACCACAGGACGTCGGAACCCACTATGAAGGTGTCTATGTAGCGGTTGTTCTCCTTCAGGTTCCCGTAGTCGTACTTCGCCGTCATACGGTACGCGTACCTCTTATTGAACTCCCCCGCGTTCGCACGGTCGAAGTACGGAGGGGACACGAACGCCACCGAATACCCTTGGGACATGAGATAGCTGTACAGGGCGTAGTTGGTCAGGGTGGAACCGTAGTTCGACGAAGGCGTCTCGATCCACCACCCCAGGAGGCCTATGTCCATCCTGGAGGTCTCGGCGTACCTCAGCGAGGTGGACACGCTCTCCCCTTTCATTATGTGCCTGAAGAAACACCCGCGCATACGGGGTTCCCAGGTCGGACGGAATATCGCCCCGTTCGTCCTCTTGGAAAGCTCCACCGTACGTTCCAGAGGGATCTCTTCGAAAGTGTCGCAACGTCCCCTTACCGATTCCAGGGCCTTCCTGCCCCTGTCGGTGTTGCAGAGGACCAGGGACGTCCCCTTGCGGTCGTCCAGGGCCTTGTCGATCTCCCCCACGCCCCAGAAATCCCCGAGGGTGAGGTCCCCTACACGTTTCGTCTGCGAGTATTGGCATGTGTAACATGCCTTACGCATGGAGAAACCGTTCAGGAACGACTTGAAGTAATCCCCGTTGTAATGATCGTAATGGACGGAACCGTCGTCGAACTCCACGGAGATCAGGGTGCCCCATCCGTACTTCTTGTCCCTGAAGTCCACCTTCCTGACGGTCCTCCCTTTGGAAACGTCCTCCAGGAACCTGCCGTACACCAGGGGCGAGGGGGCACCGTGGCAGAGGATGTCCAACGCCACCAGGCCGTCGTATCCCTTCCCGAGGTATTTCAGGAGGGCGTCGGTCTGACAGGGACATCCGCAGAACAGCACCTTCAGACCTTTCTCCAGGTCGTCCTTCACCCTGCGGTAGGTGTCCCCAACCTCGCACTGCACGTATTTGGATTTCAGTATGGGGGCGAGCTCCGGAAGGTCCGTGGCCCTTGCGAAGGACAATGTCTTCTGGGAAACGTCGAACGCCGCACCGTAGACGACCCCGCCCTTTTTCAGAAAGTCCTCCGCCAACGCACCGAACACCCCTCCGCTGCTGCATCTGGAACGGATGTCGTCGTCGCAACGGACGGCGATGGAGCGCATGGTATCCTTCACCAGGGGTTCCCTGGTGACCGCGGGACATACATCGGAACATTTCCCGCAGTCCACGCATCCGCGGCCGACCACAGGTACGGTGAAACCCTCGTCGTCCGTTTTCAGGGAGATCGCACCTTTGGGACATACGTTGTAACATAGGGAGCAGCCGGTGCATTTGGCCTTGTCTAGGGTGGAGATGTTCGGGGACATGTTCGTACAGAAGATGTATCCTATTATGGATATTAACCGTATCTATCGGTACGTCATATAAGGATAAAGTCGGTGTTTCATTTCGGTTTTAGTTAACAATTGTTAATCATTAACAATTGTTAATTCAAAAAATCCACGAAGACAGGCCCTCCCTTCCGACGAAAGTTCGTTGTTCCAGGACCCCGATACCTATCGGTCATCCGATCTCGACCGCCCTTGTAGGTGATGGGGGTATGTCACCCCTATACAGGTTCCCGTGCACGTTCGACAGGGGTATCCGACACTATGGTCTTAGACGGATTCGGATCGGATCATCGGTAGGTTCGTC
>JAKSHW010000225.1 GCA_024399195.1 archaeon
TCTGCTCTGAGACGGGTGTTCTCGTTACCGAGGACGTCGGTGAGCAGGTGTTTCATGGGGTCGAGGAACTCGGGGAGGATGATGTCCTTGGAATCGTCGATACCTGCGATCTCCTTCAGTGCGTTGAGGATGGCCGCGGACACTGCGGTGAAGTTGTCGCTCTTCTTACCGAGGACGACCTTTCCGCCGGGGATCTCGATACCTGCGATCGCCCTGGAGGAGCCTTCGGCCGCCTTCCTCACTTCTCTGTAGAGGGCGAAGTCGTTGGGATCCAGCTCGGCCTGTTTCATGAGGGCGTCGATCCTGTTCACAGCCGCATCGGAGTATTTTCCCTGGATCTTTCCGTTGTGGGTGTGGAAGTACCTTCTGACGATCTCCTTGAGGGAAGCCTCCTTGACGACATCGTCGTCGGAGATGCAGAGTCCGACCATGTTGACACCCATGTCGGTAGGGGACTTGTAGGGGCACTCCCCGAGCATCCTGTCGAAAAGGGTCTTCAGGACGGGGAAGGTCTCGACATCACGGTTGTAGTTGATGCTCATCATGCCGTACGCCTTGAGGTGGAACGGATCGATCATGTTGACGTCCCCGAGGTCCACGGTGGCCGCCTCGTATGCGAGGTTGACGGGGTGGTGGAGGGGAAGGTTCCATACAGGGAAGGTTTCGAACTTGGCATATCCGGACTTGATGCCGGAACGGTTCTCATGGTAGACCTGGGAAAGGCAGACGGCCATCTTTCCGCTTCCGGGTCCAGGGGCGGTGACGAGGACCACGGGCATGGTCGTCTCGGCGTACTCGTTCTTTCCGTATCCTTTGTCGGAGACGGCGAGGTCGGTATCCGCAGGGTATCCGGGGATAGGGTAGTGGAGATAGGTCCTGATGCCTTTCTCGGTGAGAAGGGCTCTGAACTTGTCGGCGGAGGGCTGGCCTGCGTACATGGTCATGACGACGATCTCGGATTTGATCTCGTATTTTTTGAACATGCTGATGAGCCTGAGGCACTCGGTGTCGTAGGTGATTCCGAGGTCTCCCCTCTCTTTGCTCTTCTCGATATCGTTACAGTTGATACATACAATGGCCTCGAGCCTGTCCTTCATGGTGGCGAACATGCGGATCTTGCTGTCGGGGAGGAATCCGGGGAGGATCCTGGTGGCGTGGTAGTCGTCGAAGATCTTTCCACCGACCTCGACATAGAGCTTTCCACCGAACTTATCAAGTCTTTTTTTGATAGAATCGCTCTGGAGAGTGTTGTATCTATCACTGTCAAAACCAATCTGCATATCCCCCTATTGTGCTAATCATTTATAGTAATGGTGTACAACTAAATGGTGAACACATCTGATTTTGTACAGTTGTAGCCAATCTTTCCTAGAACAGACAACAAAATAATATCTTAACGACCATATGGCCAAGTATGGAAAAGACCAATCCCATGAGGATATTGGACCGTGCCAAGATACAGTACGTCGTTCATGACTACACTGACACGGGGATGGTTGCAGGTCTCGATGTTGCGAACGTCCTCGGAGAGGACCCCGCATGTGTGTTCAAGACCCTTGTGACCCAGGGCAAGTCCGAGAAGTACTATGTGTTCGTGGTCCCTGTCACCAACGAGCTCGATTTGAAGAAGGCGGCCGCCTCCGTAGGTGAGAAGTCCGTGGTGATGATCCCTTCCAAGGAGCTTCTCGCCAACACGGGATACGTCCACGGCGGATGTTCCCCTCTCGGTATGAAGAAACAGATGCGTACCACCATAGACACCTCTGCCAAGGACCATACCCGTTTCTATGTGAGCGCGGGAAAGGTGGGTCTGCAGATCG
Organism: archaeon; assembly: GCA_024399195.1. Classification (GTDB taxonomy): domain Archaea; phylum Thermoplasmatota; class Thermoplasmata; order Methanomassiliicoccales; family Methanomethylophilaceae; genus Methanomethylophilus. The sequence continues at coordinate 1,821 of JAKSHW010000225.1, forward strand.
AGATGGATTTCGCCGATCTGGAAAAGGTCCTGAACTATCAGCTGGCGGACATCGTCAGATGAACACTGTTTCCCGGTTCTTGTAATATAATATGTATAATAGAGCCCGGGACAGGAAAAAGGTCCTTGTCCCGGGTATTTGACGTTTTCAGTTCTCGATGACCTTGACGGTCACTTTCTTGCCCTTGAACTTCGCCTTGGGAACGTCCATGAGCATACGGTTTCCGAAGTCCCTGTGGACCTCGACGATGGAGCTGTTCTCCCCGAGCTGGATCTTGCCGATGGCGGCGTCCATGATCCTTCCGCATCTGTTGATGTGGTCGGCGAGCTTGACCTTTCCCATTCCGTCCGCTTTTCCGAGGGAGATCTCGAACTTTACCATTCCGAAGGGATCGGAGAGCTGGTCGTAATCGACTACTTTCCTGATGGTGTCTTTGGTACCTTCCTCTGC
>JAKSHW010000226.1 GCA_024399195.1 archaeon
TGTTAAAAGATTTAGAGTTTTTCTGCGTTGAGTGAGTGCTCCACGAACAGTTTCCTGAACGAAGGGTACTCCGCGATACCCTTTATGACACACTTCACTGAATAACCTTCGCTTTCCATGATGCTCTTGAGGGAGTCTTCCTCGTCTCCGGCCATGTCGTTGTTCGCATGGTCTCCTGCGACGATCATGAAGGGTGCGAGGGTCACGTCCTTGTAGCCTTTCCCTTTCATCATGGCGATGGTGCTGTCGAACGAGGGGAAACCTTCGACGGTGGTGACATACACGTCCTTGTAGCCTGCGAACAGGAGTTTGAGCTGCAGTTCGCTGTACGTCGCGTTGGCGAAGTGTTCGGTACCGTGTCCCATGAGCACGAGGGCGGAGTCTTTGGCGAGGGGTACCATGTCCTCTGCGATGGCCTCGACGGCATTGTCGTAGTCCTCATCGGTGGTAAGGAGGGGTTTACCCATGGCGATGCACTCGAATTTGTCTTTGTAGTTCTCGACGAATTCCTTGACGAAGTCGTATTCCTCACCGTTCATTACGTGGGTGGGCTGTACGATGACGTCCTTCACACCGTCGGCGATGAGTCTCTCGAGGGCCTCGTCGATGTAATCGATGTGTTCGTTGTCCCTCTTCTTCAGTTTGGCGATGATCATCTTGGAGGTCCATGCACGCCTGAGCTCCCTGTCGGGGTGTGCGTCAGCGATGGCCTTCTCCAACTCGCATATGGATTTTATGCGGTTGTCGTTGTAACTGGTTCCGAAACTTACCACGAGGATTGCTTTGTCTGCCATGGTATCCGTACGTGAATGTCCTTGTCGGATAAAAAGTACAATGTCCTACAGAGAGATTATTAATCCAATTCCGATATTGGACGGATACGGACATCCCCTACGGTCTACGGGCCCGCCGTATACTTCCGTCCGATGGCGGAAAACAAGTATATTATCGGGGAACGCCAATGTCCGCCCTATGCACTCTCCCGTCTCACACGAACTCCAAGAAGAACTCAACACCCTTCAGATGGACCTTTTCATCAAGGGCACCCCTGTGCTGGTGGTCTTCGAGGGGAACAGCGGGAGGGTCGTGAGCAGGGTCATCAACGAGGTCGCGAGGGTCATGGAGCCCAGAGGTGTGAACTGCACTTCGATCTACGATTTCAGTGATCCGATGGAAGTGTTCTCCAAACTTCTCGGGGCCACCCCCGGACAAGGCGAGATCACCCTCATGGACAGGTCATGGTACAGTCTCCAGATCAACGGCTATCAAGGCGACGGGCAACGTCTCAAAGAGGCGGCGGAGACGGTCAAGGGGTTCGAGGAGTACCTTCTGGACAACGGCACCTTCATCGTGAAGATCGACCTGTCGATGTGCAACGAGGCCATCGACAAACATCTGGAGGATTTCCGTTCGTACACCGCCCTGAACAGCACATATCTTTCCACCGGCTGTATCGACCGCGTGAAGTTCGATGCGGTGTTCGACGACCTGGCGTCCATGTCACGCAATCCCCGTGCACCCTGGGACGTCGTGGACGTCAAGGACCTCGAGAAGACCGTCAACAACGTCGTCAAGGTCATGAACTGCCGTTTCAGGGAGTGTCTTTCCAGTGACCATTGGAGGAAACAGGGTAAGCATAGGCTCTCCGGGAAATATCCGAACCCTAGAAAGACGGAGAACTCCTGTGAGCTCGTCTCGGGCTACAGCGAGAAGCTCGAGCGTCTGAGCAACGAGCTCGAACAGCTGCAGATACTCCTCGCCATAACCGGCAGGTCGCTGGTGGTCGGGTTCGAGGGATGGGACGCCGCCGGCAAGGGAGGGGCGATCAAACACCTCTGCCACGCATTGAACCCCCGTGGATACGCCATCGCCCGTGTCAAGGCCCCGACCTCCGAGGAGAAGGCCCATACCCATCTCTGGCGTTTCGCCCGTTCGCTTCCCGCAGGGGGACACATCTCCATCTTCGACAGGACCTGGTACGGCAGGATGCTCGTGGAACCCATAGAGGGTTTCTGTTCGGAGGACGACTACGACCGTTCCGCGGACGAGATCAACGCCTTCGAGAAGTTCCTCTACGATTCCAACGCCATCGTCCTGAAGTTCTGGTTGGACATCGACAAGGAAACCCAGCTGCAGAGGTTCAACGACCGTATGGACGACCCCCTCAAGCAGTGGAAGCTCACCGACGAGGA
>JAKSHW010000227.1 GCA_024399195.1 archaeon
TCTCTCATCCTCGGTGACCTTTCCTCACACGGTTCATCCCGAGTCAAAACCATACGGGGCCCTGGCAGCATTCAATAGGATAGGGACGGTCCCGGGGCGTAACGTCCGCCCCTTGTAAAAGGGAATGGGGACCGTCCGGACATAGGCATTCGGAAGACCGTTCCATCGACGAACGACGTTCATCTTCTTTTGACCATCGCCACGGCGATCGCGAAGAACAACGCCGTGACCGCCGCGATATAGACCGCCATCGTAACAGGATCCAGGAGCACGTCCCCGATGTGCAGGTCGAACCCCATGTCGGTCCTGAACTCCGACAGTTTTTCCACAGGCAGTCCTCCGAACACGTTCTCCAACGCATCCCCGGCCAGGTTCTGACGGAACAGGGAGCAGAACTGTGAGACGGGGACGAACGAGCTTACCGCCTGCATGGCGGACGGCATGGACCCCACGGGCATGTAGATCCCGGCGACGAACCCTATCATGACGCTCACCACGGTGAACATCCCCGAGAACGAACCGTTCGTCCTGAAGAACGTCGACAGGGTGTACATCACGATGGATCCCGAAAGGGCCGAAGGCACCGTCAGCAGGAACGAGGACAGCACCCCTCCTGCGGACAGGGGGCATCCGGTGGCCGCCAGATATGCAGTGGAGACCGCAAGGACCACCGCGCCCATCGTCAGTCCGACCGCGAAGGTGCCGAGGATGTACCCTCCCGCGATCCTGTACGGGCCCATGGGCGTCACCAGGACGTCCTCTATCCTTCCTCCGGCACGGTCCTCGACCATTATCTGCAGGGAACCCGCCGAGGTGGTGACCGAGACTATCCCCACGATGCCTGAAAGCACCCATGCGTCCACGAGGTTGTCCATGCCCGGCATGTCCGGGTACGAGGACACCATCACGTCCCTGAGGAACAGCAGATAGAGCATGACCACGATCAGGGCGGCCATGAGCGAGAACACCACCGATGCCCTGTCGCGGAAGAAGCACAGGCAGTTGCGTTTAGACAATGCAAGCACCGTCTTCATTCCCCGTCCCTCCCGGTGATGTCGATGAACGCCTCGTCCAAGGTACCGGTGCGGACCTCGATGGATTCCACGTTGTCCCCGATCAGGGCTATGACCGGTACGGAGTCCGCGGTCCTCCCGAGAGGTACGGTGATCCCGTCCTTTCCGACGGTGTACCGGACACCGTTCAACGAGAGGGTCTTCTCGGCCCTTTCCAGGTCCTTCGGTACGAAGGTGAGCCTGTCAGAGCAGTGCCTGTCCCTCAGTTCCTGGGGGGTCCCCCGGGCGACGATCTCCCCGTGGTCGACGATGACGATCATGTCCGCACCCTCGGCCTCCTCCATGTAATGGGTGGTCAGGAGCACGGTGAGACCCTTCTCACGGTTAAGTCCGTCTATGAGGTCCCATATCATCACGCGGGTCTTGGGGTCGAGACCGGTGGTGGGTTCGTCGAGTATCAGCAGTCTCGGAGAGTGTACAAGGGCACGGGCTATGTCGGCACGTCTCCTCTGGCCTCCGGACAGTTTCCCGTATCTCCGGTCGGCGAACTCGGAGCATCCTGTAAGTTCCAAGGACCTGTCGACGGCGTCCTCCAGTTCCTTGCCGTCCATGCCGTAGAAGGCCCCCTTGACGGAGATGTTCTCCCTGACGGTCAGGACACCGTCCATCCTCGGGTCCTGGAAGACCACGCCTATGTCCTTCTTCGCCTCGGGTGAGGAAGGCTCTTTGCCGAATATCCCGACCTCTCCCGAATCCTGTTCCAGAAGGGACGATATGATCTTTATGGTGGTGGATTTCCCGGCCCCGTTGGGGCCCAGGAAGGCGAAGAACGAACCTTCCGGTACATCGAAGGATATACCTTTGACCGCTTCCTTCCCGTCGTACGATTTCCTGAGGTCCCTGATATGTACACTGTCCATCGGATAGCCCCGCTTGTTCTGTCGACGTATGCCGTAGGCGGTATAACAATATGGTTCCAGACCGTTGACGGTTGGAAAGAGGTCGTTGTATACGGCGGGAACACTTCGAATCACCGTTCCGAGGCCGTCCGCCGATGAAAACCCGTTTTCCCATAAGGCCATATGACCTTCCAGACCTTGCTTTGACAGATCGGGAATTTTTGGTTCCTTGACGTCGTATCCGGAGCAGTCTACCTTTGACCTGTAGTC
>JAKSHW010000228.1 GCA_024399195.1 archaeon
TGGGTTACGAGGGAACGGTTGGCCCTCTCCTTGGAACGGATCTCCTCTTCCAATAGAGGGATCTCCTCCAACCGTTTCTTGAGCTTGCCTATCTCTCTGTGGGCATCTTGAAGCTTCACATCGAGGTCCCTGTAATCTTTGTAAGGGACTGTCCTGTCCACGGAAGGAACATCTTCGGTGACGGAAACCGCTTCCGAGGACACGACGGGGCCGTCGACGGAAGTTTCTATGACGGATTCCGAAACCTCCATGGACATATCTTCGGGAACATCGGGCGTATCGGAGGGTTCGACAACGTTCTTGAAGGACGTGTCCGTCCTGGTAAGTCCCAGTACGTCGTCTTCTTTGGACACAACAGTCTTGGCCACACCCTCCTCCCATTCACGGAGATCGCAAATTTTCTTCATAGGCAATGCCTCCCTTCTTTCCACCATTCCATTATGGAACGACCTCACCATACAGTACCAAACCTCGTTCTCCGGAACATCGGTGACAAGGAGATACGCCCAATCCCCATCTACCCCTATAAGGTCCCCTTCGGAGTTCCTTTTTATGACGAGCTGCAGACAGTCCCCTGTATTGGGAAGAGAGTGCGAGAGTTCTTCGTTGACGGATTTACCAGGCCCCCTCTTAACATGCTTTTTGGAGATGCCGCCCATGCAGGCCAACTTACGTCTATCCATCGATGGTCACCCCCATCGAAACGGAATGGGTGGCCGTGTTGAGGACCACTTCGTCATCGTGGAGGATGAACACCTCGAAATCCTCGATGAACGTACATTCCCCAAGGTACTCACGGAAGGAATCACCTATTCCGGACTCAAGGCACACTATGCGTACGTCGTACCCCTCGGCCCTCGCCCTGACCACCGCAGGACGCATGTCACGGTCTCCAGACACGATGACGGCGATGTCCACCTTTCCCGTTGCAAGGTCCCATGCCACGTCCGTGACTATACCCGTGTCCACCTCTTTCTGACGGTATTGGGTCTTCCCGTTGGGACCTTCCTCCCTTTGGCTTTCGGTAAGGACCAGGTCCACCCCTGCGTTCCTGAGCAGGTGTTGGGTCGATTCGTAAGGGGGATTGTCGGTCACGGTGCAATCATAACCTTTCAAGACCGTGAGGTCGTATCCTCTGACGATACAGTCTATCAGTCTTGAGTAATCAAGCGACATCCCCTGACAGTTGTAATCCAAAAGCCCCTGTTGGATGTTGTTCACGTCGATATAGACGCCCATACGTTTTCCTTCAACCACCATTGCCCTACCCCGTTCCGTTATTGTTTACGGAAGGGGATTGTGGATATTTATATTGCATTTGAATGTAATATTTTTAATAAATGTAATAAGTGTAAAAAAACTGACAGTACACCGGCACACACCAAGGACCCTTCTTGAAAAAGAACTTAAAAGTACACTTCGATTAACCGCCCATGACAGCGAACAGCAAACTGATCGGCAAGATGCTCAGGAATCAGGTTGCAGTGACCGTTCTGGAATCCGTCACGTCGTGTCTCGGATTGCTTTTCTGTGCCGTGATCGTGGGTCAGCACGTCGGTTCCGATGCGTTGGTCGCATTCCAACTGATACTCCCGTTGGCCATGGTCATCATCGCCGCAGCCGGGCTTATATACAACGGCGGCTCGATAAGCTGTTCGAAATACCTCGGCGAAGGGGATTTCCAAAAGGTCAACAGCAACTACACTATGATCACCATAACGGGTGCCGTCGGGTCCATCGCGGTCATGGTCGCCTGTCTGCTGTTCGCGGAACCTCTCGCGGTGATCCTAGGAGCGTCCGACCACATCCACGAGATGACCGTCGACATAATCAGGTGCCTCGGGCTCATGGGGCTCCCGTTCATCCTGTTCCAGGTCAACCTGTATTATTTCAAGATGGACAACGACCAGAGGATCTGTGTCGTTTCGGCCCTTTCCTACATGGTCACCGTGGTAGGGTTCGCCCTCTTCTTCTCCATGTTCACCGACCTCGGTCTCCTCGGCATAGGTTTCGCCTTGGACATCAGTTCGTACATCGCATGGGGCGTCAGCCTCCTCCACTTCCGCAATCCCGACCGTTTCCTGAAGTTCGTGAAACCCATCGATATGAAGAACGACTTCCTGTCGGCCATGAGGGCCGGTCT
>JAKSHW010000229.1 GCA_024399195.1 archaeon
ATGAAGTCGACGGCCTCGTCGATACGTATATCGAAATTCTCCCTCGCCCTCACGGACCTGTATCTGAACCCGTCGTATCTGGGGTTGTTTTTGAATATTTTCTTGAGGATATGGACGAAGTCTGACTGAATGTATTTTATGTGCCCGTCGGGGAACACGAGTTCCGAGCATTCGGCACCTGCATAGAACGAGTCTATGAGGAGCCATTCCCCTTTACGGGAGAGAATGAAGTCTATTCCATCCCCGTTGACAAGGAAACGGATGTTCCTGAGATTGAATTTGTGTGAATCGTATTCCAATACCTCTTTGTCGGTTATCTTGGATTCCTCGGGCATTGGGTCGAAAAGGTCCAGGATGAAGTTCCTTTGGAGATATCCTGTCACCTTGAGGTCTTTTCCGAAGGCCACGTTGAAAGCGTTCCTTGATACACAGGACCCGATAATGTTGAATGTGGTCTGGTCGCCCATCATGCTTCCCTAAGCGGTCCTTGTTATTAATGGACTTGTGGATTACAGTTAGTACTAACTCGACCGAAGGGAGAGGCGGAGGCCCTGCAAAATTGAAAAACGGTCATTTTAAGATAGGTCCACGCCTTGTCGTTTTCGAGGATATACAGGGGCCGTGATGATAGGGTATGCCCACAGGAACGGCATGGTGCGACCGTCTCTGTGGGCAGATGGTGTTGATGCGAGTATCGAAGGGAACCTTTTCACGAAGGAAAGTTCCTTCCATTTGGGTCCGAGGGACCAACGGTCGTATCCGCCCATGAAATAGACGGCGAGGACCGCGAACGCCTGTATCAGGTGGGCCTCAACGAACGGGTTGTCCGAAGGGGGCAGCATCATGGAATAGAATACAAGCATGATCGCGAACCCTCCGAAGGCGGAAAGCCTGCTTGCGATGCCGAGTATCATGGACACTCCGAGTGCGAGAAGTCCGAGCATAAGGATGATGTCGACAAGTTCGTTTCCTGCGAGGGAGGACCAGAAGTCTTTGAGATATCCTTTGGCCACAAACACGACGAACGAGCTCGGGGATCCGCCGTCGATCATTCCAGATCCTGCGGGGGTCTCGAGGCCGAGTCCGAAAAGTTTATCGAAGAATCCCCACAGGAACTCGAATCCGATAAGTACACGTATAACAGCTAGGGACAGGTATCCGTATTTTCTGTCGGATTCCTGTACGGCAGGGGGTGTTTTTCCTATTTTCAAGAGGTCACCTCGTCGGTATGTGATACCTGATGCAATCAATTATACATTGTCATTGACACGACGGGGTGAGGCCCTTGGAAAACCGGGGGCGGTGTTTCAAAAGGGGATCAATGCCGGTGCGATGAACATGATCGCCAGTCTCAGCAGGGTACCGACGGCGGCCCCTAACAGGAACATACGCAGGTATCCGCCTCTTCCTCCTCCCAGGACCAATGGGAAACACAGGAAAAAGAAGAACATGCCGAACCCCGAAAGAACGAACAGGAGAACGAACCCCGCTATGGCGGCGAGAATGTGCAACCCGTTGACGGAGGATGGCTTTTCCCTGACGGGGATATGGGCCCCACCCACAGGCGTTCCGCATCCGGGGCAGTACGATTCGTTGCCTGCAAGGATCTGACCGCAATGTTCACAGAACATGGTGCCGTATCCTCATCCGTCTATATGGTTGTCGGTTGTAGATGCGGCTGTATGGGAATATCTGTCCCGGCGATCATCGGAGTGCAGCGATCCTGGACGGTCGGAAACCTGTTTTCTGTACTCCGCGGTTATCGAAAAGGGCGGTGATAGGGTGTCCGATACTGATATCAGATATTGTTGGATGTGCGTATCGAATCATCTGTCGGAAGGTCTGTAGGTCCCGTGTATGAGCAGGATTCGAACGGTGTTTTCACAAGTATTTAATATCCAGAATCGTCTCTATCCGTAAGGAGTTGAGGTTGAGCCCCTTTCGGGGCTTAAAAGGTTTACCTTAGGGCGATGTCGGCGATAAGCCGAATAGCCTCAAGGACCAGACGTAATATCTCGATTAGCCTCTGGCACCTCTTGTTGGTGATAATCTCACCTCCTGTCGGAACCGAGTCCAAAGGGGGTGGAGCCCCTACGGACTCCATCCGGCAATTTGTGCATGAAAGGCTGTGTATTTAT
>JAKSHW010000023.1 GCA_024399195.1 archaeon
GAAGTACAAGGTCACCTACCACAGGGAGAACGGCTCGTTCTACACCTATCAGAACATAGGATACGACATGTCCGCCGTGAGGATCAACCCCCCTGCGAAGGAACCCACCGCCGAGTTCACCTACGAGTTCATGGGATGGAGTATTTCCAGCAAGGAATACATCGAGGCCGACCTGAAACACGTGAGGACGGACATGGACGTCTATCCCTTCTACACCGCGGTGAAGAACACCTACACCGTCAGGTTCCTGGACGACGACGGCACCTTCCTGGGAAGTTCCACCGTGGAGTACGGTTCCGAGGCCGTGTGTCCCGTGATCCCCTACAAGGAACCCACCGCACAGTACACCTACACCTTCGAGGGATGGGACTCCGACATCTCCCGCATCGTCGGGGACATGACCGTCAAAGCGGTCTACGGTTCCACCGTGAACGTCTACACCGTGACCTTCGTGGACGACGACGGTACCGTCCTCAAGACCGAGAGGGTCGAGTTCGGAAAACCTGCGACCGCACCTGCGGACCCCGTGAAGGCGCCTACCGCACAGTACACCTACGAATTCGCAGGATGGGACGTCCCCTTCACCGCCGTCACAGGCGATCTGAAAGTGACCGCCACCTACAGGAACGTCCTGAACGAGTACCTCCTGACCTTCGTCTCCGAAGGGAAGACCGTCGGAAGCAAGTACATGCCCTACGGTTCCAGGTCGGACGCCGTCGGCATACCTGTGCCTACAGCCCCCGCTGGAAAGAAGTTCTCCGCATGGAACGGTCTGGGGACCACCGTCACCAAGGACATGGTGTTGACCGCCGTGTTCGTGGACGACACCGAGACCCTGTACACCGTCACCTACCTGAACCACGACGGTTCCATTGTCCACACGGACAAGGTGACCTACGGACAGCCTTCCGTGTATTCGGAGAAACCCACCAGGGCTTCCACCGCACAGTACTCGTTCTCCTTCAGGGGATGGAGCTCCGACAAGGCGACATACATACCTGCGGACCTGACCAGGATAACGGAGGACGTCACCGTGTACGCGTTCTACGATGGGAACGTAAGGTCGTACAACGTGACGTTCGTGGACTACGACGGTTACGTCCTCGCATCCATGACCGTGGAGTACGGAAAATCCGCCACCGCACCTGCCGACCCCTACAGGGCACCCACCGCGGAGTACACCTACACCTTCAAGGGTTGGGACTCCGACTACTCGGACATCCGTGGAGACACCGTCGTGAAGGCGGTATACGACAGGACCGTGAACTTCTACAAAGTGGTGTTCGTCGACTTCGACGGTTCTATTCTTAAGAAAGACAGCGTCGGATACGGCGGATATGCGATCGCACCCGTGGACCCCGTGAGGGAAAGGACCCCCGAGTTCACCTACACCTTCGTGGGATGGAGCGACTCCGACACCGTGTTCTCGCCTGCCGACCTGTCCTCGATCTCGTACGACAGGACCGTGTACGCATGGTACTTCTCCGAGAGGAACAGCTACACCGTGACCTTCGTGAACGACGACGGCTCCGTCCTCAAGACCGAGACCGTGGTGTACGGACAACCCGCCACCGCACCTGCCGATCCGTCCAAAGAACCCGTGGCCGGACACACCTACACCTTCGTGGGATGGGACGTACCGTTCGATATGATCACGGGAGACCTGGTGGTCACCGCGGTGTTCTCCGATACGGAGATACTGTACACCGTGACCTTCATGGACGGTAACGAGGTCCTGAAGAGCGAGAAGGTCACCTATGGTTCGTCCGTGACCGCACCTGCGGCCCCCCACAGGGAACCCACCGCACAGTACACCTTCGGATTCGTGGGATGGAGTCTTTCCACCACGGAGTTCGTGAAGGCCGAGACCGACCGTATCACCGGAAACGTCACCGCCTACGCCTACTTCGAAGCAACCGTGAACGAATACACAGTACAGTTCATGGTCGACGGTTCCCTGTACTCCTCGTGCACCGTACCCTACGGTTCCCCCGCCACGGCCCCTGCCGATCCTGTGAAGGAACCCACCGCACAGTACACCTTCACCTTCGGTGGATGGAGCACCGTGGCGGACAGGAACGTCCCCGCGGACCTCTCGTCCGTCAAGGGCGATATGACCGTCCACGCGTACTTCGGATCCACGGTCAACGTGTACACCGTGACCTTCGAGGTCGAAGGGGAGACCTATGCCGTCAAGACCCTCGGATACGGTTCTACCGTCGATGCGTCCGGTGTCGAAGACCCCGTTCCCCCGGTGGGAATGAGGTTCAAGGGCTGGGAAGGCGTCGGTGCGACCGTCACCTGTGACATGACCGTGAAAGCCTCGTTCGTCTACGACGACGTCACCCTGTACAACGTAACCTACATGGACGGGGAGACCGTCCTGTTCGTGGACCGTGTGACCTACGGAACCGATTCCGTATACGGAGAGAAACCCGTAAAAGTCCCTACTCCCGAGTTCAGCTACACCTTCAGAGGATGGAGCGCTCTGGCCGAGGTATACACACCTGCCGTGCTTACCGGCATAACCGAGGACGTCACCGTGTACGCGTGGTACGACGAGGTCCGCAACACCTACACCGTGACCTTCCTGGACGACGACGGCACCTTCATTTCCAAGGAGACCGTCGAGTACGGATCGGCCGCCATCGGTCCCGAGGCACCTTACAAGGAGCCCACCGCACAGTACACCTACTTCTTCACGGGATGGGATTCCGACATCGGTTGCGTGAAAGAGAACATGGAGGTGAAGGCGGTCTACGATGCTGTCCTCAACTCCTACACCGTGACGTTCGTCGCAGGTTCGGAGACCGTAGGTACGAAGGTCTTCGATTACGGCATGGCGATGTCCTCGGAAGGTATCGTGACCCCTGACGCACCTGCCGGGAAGAAGTTCGTCGGATGGGAGGGAGAAGGTACCCCCGTCACAGGGGACATGACCGTCTACGCCCTGTTCGTCGACGATACCGAGACCCTCTACACCGTGACCTACATCGGTGCGGACGGGGAGACCCTGCACACCGAGAGCATGACCTACGGAAAGCCTGCGACCTACTCCTCCGTACCTGCGAAGGAACCCACCGCACAGTACGTGTACACGTTCAGGGGATGGAGCGTCTCCCAAGAGGAGTTCTCGGAGGCGGACCTGTCCTCCGTGACATGCGACGTCACCGTGTACGCCTGGTTCTCCGAGACCGTCAGGTCCTACGGGGTGTCCTTCGTCGACGACAAGGGACATACATTCTACACATGCACCGTCCTGTACGGACAGCCTGCCGACGTGCCCGAAGCCCCCGCCAAGGAGAGCACCGTCTCCACCGTGTACACCTTCAGGGGATGGAGCACCCTGCACGGGGAGTACTCCGAGGCAGACCTCTCCTGTATCGTCGGGGACACCGTCGTCTACGCATGGTACTACGACGAGGTCAGGGAGTACACCGTGACCTACATGTCCGGAGAGACCCTCTTCGCGGTCAGGTCCGTACCATACAACGGGTCCGTCCCCACCGACGTCGGCATCCCCGAGGCCCCTTCGGGATACGTGTTCGACAGATGGGACGGTTCCGAGAAGACCGTCGTGTCCGACATGACCGTCACCGCCGTGTTCTCCGTTAAGGAGGTTACGTTCACCGTCGTGTACAAGAACGAGAACGGGACCACCCTGTGGACCGAGATCGTCGATGCGGGCGGATCCGCCAAATACGACGTCGTCCCCGTGAAGGAGGACACCAAGGAACACACCTACACCTTCGTCGGATGGGACCATGACCTTACGGACATCCACAGCAACCTGACCGTGTACCCCGTGTTCGAAGAGAAACCCAGGATGTACAACGTCCTGTTCTTCGATTGGGACAAGACCCTCATCGGACAGGATTCCGTCGCATACGGCGACCCTGTGGACGTTCCCGAGGCACCCGGAAGGGACTCCACCGTGCAGTACGTGTACACGTTCCACGGATGGAGCACCATGCCCTCGCAGTACAACCCCGCGACCCTCGACAGTGTGACCGGTTCCATGACCGTGTACGCCTACTACCTCAAATCGTTCCGTGAGTACGATGTGGAGTTCATGGACGGGGAGGTGTCCGTAGGACACACCTCTGTGAGATACCAGGGAACCGTGGACGAGAGACTGGCGTTCACCCTGATGGAAGGATACGGTCTGAGGTTCTTCCTCGACAAGGAGCTCACCAAGGAAGCAGGTGCAGGATACCAGATCCTCGGAGACACCGTGTTCTACGTCAAGAAGTACATCGGGGACTACACCCTCGTGGGAACCAACGTGACCGTCTCGTTGGACGATAAGATGGTCTCATCCGTGTCCGGTACCTTCGAGATCGACGCCTCCCAGACGGGTTCGGTGAAGAACGTCACGATGCCCGCCGACACCGTGGCCCTGTTGAACGGGGTCCACGGCGGATGCATGGTGAAGATCACCCTTCCCAGAGGGTCCATGACCATGACCTCCGAAGAACTGTACGCCCTGTCTAACGGATCGCTTGGAACTTCGGGAGGAATGGACATCACCGTCAACATCTCCGCAGGACGTGTGACCGCGGCCATCACCAAGGCCATGGGCGAACGTAACTACACCGGGGTCTACTATGTGTCCGTCAACGTGGGAAGTGCCGTCGTAACCGACCTGGACGAGAAGGGAATGACCGTGGAGGTCTCCCTGCCCCTGTCCCTCTCCGAGGGAAGGGACGATGCCGCCGTATGGCATATCGCCACCGGCAACGTGGTCGAGAACGTCGATTGCATGTACAGGAACGGCTCGGTCACGTTCACAGCGTCATCTCTGGGTAACTTCTGTATAGGTACCGTCAACGCCCCCGATGTGAAGGACAAGGTCGTCGTACCGTACGGCGAGATCGCCGTGGACAAGGACGGAAACCTCGTGTCCCTTTCCGTGGACAACCACGGAGAGGTGCTGTTCGTGCCTTCGTACCACAACGATGTCAGGATCATATCAGTCGCCTCCGGTGCCTTCAAGGGTCTGGAGAACGCACCCATGGTCGTTCTGCCCGAGTCCGTCAAGAAGTTCGACTGGTCCTCCCTCGACGGAACCTCCGTCCTGGAGGTCGTGTTCCTGGGCAACATGCCCGAGATGACCGGTACCGCACCTTCCAAGGTCACCGTGTACCGTGCGTCCACCGCATCCGGATGGGACGAATACTATGCCGAGGTCCTCGATGTCTTCACCAGGGACTTCGATACCTGCAGCCTGGTGTTCTACGTCCTGGGAGACTACGCCGTACTGAAATCCGGTAAGAACGGGTCCAACATCAACATCCCCGAGTACATCCCGTACAACGGTAAGAACGTGAAGGTCAGGTACATCGGAGACTCCGCGTTCGCAAACAACACCTACGTATCGCAGGTGATCATACCCGATTCCGTCACGGACATCATGACCAGGGCGTTCTACAACTCCTGGGTTAAGAAGATCGTGTTCGGGGACTCCCCCTCTGTGGAACACATATGGGACGGAGCGTTCACCGGTTGCAACAGGCTTACCAACATCTCCCTCCCCGACACCATGCTGTTCATAGGAGGACATGCGTTCGAGGGTTGTTCCCTGTTCACCAGGATCGCCATGCCCGACGGTGTCCAGGTTATCGGGGAGTACGCGTTCGCGGAATGTACCGACCTGCAGAAGGTCTCCCTCGGTTCAAGCCTGCTGTACGTGTCCGAAGGATGTTTCCATGGGGACAGGCAGCTGGACAGCGCCACCCTCCCCAAGACGGTGACGTACATCGGCGACCGTGCGTTCGAGGGCTGTATCAGTCTTCCCAGCATCGACATCGCCAACAGCGTCACCGTAGGCAAAGAAGCGTTCAAAGGATGCAAGGTGATGGAATACGCCACCTTCGGAAAGGACCTTGTGTCACTTGGAGAGGACTCCTTCAAGGAGTGCCCCAAACTCACCGAGATAGACGCCTACGGAGCCGTGCCTGCAGGCATGGACAAGGCCTTCGACGACCCCATGGCCCTCGAGTTCTATGTCACCGCGGTGCATCTCGAAGAATGGTCGGTATACCATGCAGAGCTCATGGAGAGCGAGAAGACCTACGAGGAGGACAAAGGGGACGGTATGCTCTACGTGGTCATAGCCATGATCGTCGCCATGGTAGCCATAGGGGTCGTATCCCTCAGGGTCCGCAAGAACATGAGATAAACCCATCAAACGATTTACCAAACGGTTCCTGTCCTGGAGACAGGGACCGTGACCTTCTCCAAGATCTGAAAACAACAGATGTGTCACGTATCCTATCGTGCAAGCACCGACAGTATCCGGTTCCGAATCTGGTTTCTTCTGGGAAACTTTTCCGTATTTATATTCAGTTTCTTTTTAATACCTAGTATTGAAACAATACAGGAGATAAATCCATGTTATGCAGACAATGTGAAGAGACCGTCGTCGGGACCGGCTGTACGAAGAACGGAGTATGTGGGAAGACCGCGGAGATCGCCGAGAAACAGGACCTCCTGATCGGGACCCTCATAGAGCTCGCCGCAAGCGACCATGTCTGCATACACATGGGGGAACGCCTCAGCGAGGGACTGTTCATGACCCTTTCCAACACCAACTTCGACGGAGAGAGGTTCGACAACATCAGGAACAGGATCACCAAGACCCTAGGACTGAAGGACGTACGTGTGAAATGCATCACCGATCTGGACACCGATGACGACCTCCGTTCCCTCAAGGAACTTCTTCTCTACGGACTGAAGGGACTCGCCGCATACTACCACCATGCAAGGGTCCTCGGATACACGGACGGATCCATCGAGAAGTTCATGAGGAAAGGGCTCGCCTCTATGGTGGAAAACAAGACCGCTGAAGAGCTCGTCGCACTCAACATGGAGTGTGGTGCAGTAGGTGCAACCTGTCTCGCACTCTTGGACAAGGCCAACACCGAGACCTTTGGAACCCCCGGGATCGCCACAGTATCCACAGGGGTCCGTGACAACCCTGCCATCCTCGTCACAGGTCACGACCTCAACGACCTAAGACAGATCCTTGAACAGACACAGGGCACCGGGATCGACGTCTACACCAACGGGGAGATGCTGGTTGCGAACTCCTACCCCGAACTCAGGAAATACGGAAACCTCGTAGGCAACTACGGAGGTGCCTGGTACTCCCAAAGGGAGGAGTTCGAGTCGTTCAACGGACCTATAGTGGCCACCACCAACAGCGTCCTCACCCCCAAGGAGAGCTACAAAGACAGACTGTTCACCACCGGGCCCGCAGGGATCCCAGGAGTGGAACACATCGGTATGGTGGATGGAAAGAAGGACTTCTCCAAGGTCATCGAACTCGCAAAGAAATGCCAGCCACCCACTAAGATCGACGATACGGAACTGACCATCGGGTTCGGACACTCGCAGGTCCTTGCATTGGCCGACAAGATCGTCGACGCTGTGAAGTCCGGAGCGATCAGGAGGTTCGTCGTCATGGCAGGTTGTGACGGAAGGGAGAAGGGAAGGACGTACTACAGGGAGTTCGCCGAATCACTGCCCAAAGACACCGTCATACTCACCGCAGGATGTGCGAAATACAGGTTCAACAAGCTCGATCTAGGGGACATAGGGGGAATACCCCGTGTCATCGATGCGGGACAGTGCAACGACTGTTACTCCCTCGTCGTCATAGCCAACGCCCTTGCAGAGGCCTTCGGCACCGATGTGAACGGTCTCCCCCTGTCGTTCAACATCTCCTGGTACGAACAGAAGGCAGTGCTCGTGCTCCTCACCCTGCTCAACCTCGGTGTGAAGAACATCATGCTCGGTCCCAGGCTCCCTGCGTTCATAACGCCGAACATCCTGAAGGTCCTCGTGGACACGTTCGGTATCAAGGCCAACGGCGATGTCCGTACGGACATGGTCACATTGAACATCGAATGAAACCGAAGGGACAGGCCGTAGGCCGCGGTCTGTCCTGTACTTACAAATCATACGGTCGTAGGATTCCTGGTAAGAACCACTCTATCGGCACTATATTTCTGAAAACAGATTGTTATCAGGAGGGTAGAACATATCCCGGCATCGGTCACGGCATATCGGACGGACGTTCACAACCTTCCTACCTTCAACCCACCGTTGGTGTCCTTCAGATAGTACTCCTTGCAACCTGCCAGATAATCCTTGAGTTTCATACCAAGAGCTTTCTGGGGATCTATTCCAGGAAGGACCGATCTGAGACGGTTGTTCAGCTGGGTGATCTGTATCATAGACCTGTCCTTAGGCACCATGTCGTCGATACATCTCTTCACCCTTTCACGATCGCCTACGGTCTTCGAACCCTTGGTCTTCCCGCCGGCCATAGTACGGGCGTCCTCATGGACCTTCCTTATCTGCTTCAAGGCCTCCCCGAAGCTCTCCTCCCTCTTGGCGATGGCGGAGATCGTGTCCCTCAACAGCTGTACCTCGTTGGCAGGGACCTTCCCATGGCTGTTGCATATGATCTTCGGATACCTGTAGAGGAAATGGTTCCTGTTACGGACTATCTGCCCCAGACCAGGACCGTTGCCTGTATCTGCAGAGGTGCCTGCGAAATAGACCCTTATCTGGATCCCCAGTATAGTGGTGTAGAAATCGTTGCCGTCGGCATACCCGGAACAGACCTTCCCCAGACTTCCCTTGCTGAACGCACCCAGGTCGTACAGCTGTCCGGCGATATCGTCGACGAGACTCTGGAGCCTGCGGTTCATGTACCCTATGCCTGCGTCCATCGCCCCGATGTCCACGTCGGACCCGTTCAGGTCCGGAGGGGAATCGCGCCATTCGCCGTCCTGTGCCATATAGGGGGCCCATGGCGACCGCATATAATACGGATGCCGTCCGATATACATCTTTAAAAACACAGTCCGATATGGTGACCATGTTCGAAAGAACGAACAACGGCGACAACGTCGCCCGCAGGACCGCCCTATGGAGGACGGTCTGCATGTTGCTTGTACTGACCATCGCCGCGACCGCGGTGTTCGCCCTCTCGGAGGCGGACGATTCCGATGCGGCCACATACGTGGGACAGGGTACCTACAACGGAAAGCCATGGGTAATGGATTCCGACGGTAACCTCACCTACGGTATATCCGCATCCTCATCGGTCAAGACGTACAACAGCTGGGGCGCCGTTCCAAACATCTCTTCCATCAAAATAAAGTTCGACAGTTCGGTGACATCGATCCCCGAATACATGTTCTACACCAACAACAAGGTCACTTCCGTGACCTTCGGCTCCAGCATCACCTCTATCGGAAACTATGCGTTCTACGGTACGGGCCTGACGAGCGTCACCATACCTTCCACCGTCAAGAACATAGGGGAGTTGGCTTTCTCCAACTGCGGAAAACTCACCTCCGTGACCATCAACGGTTCACCGGTCATCGACAACGGATCGTTCAGCGGATCCCCCGGGGTCACCGTGTTCAAGGGTAACTGCCCTTACATCTACAACGGCACCATGATCGTGATAAACAAGATGGTCGTGAGCTATGCGGCAGGAAGCCCTGCGACCTCGGTCTCGTTCCCTGACGACGTCACGTCCATCGACAGCGGTGCGTTCACCAGATCCCCCCACCTCGTCTCCGTGGACATCCCCGACACCGTCACCTCCATCGGCGCAAGCGTGTTCAACCAATGTGACTCGATCCAGGCCATATCGTTCCCGGCGGGTGTCAAGGTCTATAATCCCATATCCAACCTGAAGTTCTACGACAAGGACGGAATCGAGTGCAAACCCACCTATTCCAATCCCTACACGTTGGAAAAGAAGCTGTTCGTGAAGGACAACGACTGCTTCAGGGAGAAGGCCGCCTTCGACAAAGAGCTGAAAGACAGTGTCGCCATAGACATAGACACTGCCGGTGAAAGCGTCCTCCTCAGGTTCGTCGCTCCCGCCAAAGGAAGCTATTCGTTCTTCTCCAGCGGTGCGCTCGACACCATCTGCACCCTGTACACCGGGTTCTTCTCATCGTACACCAGTAACGACGACCTCAGCGCCAGCGACTACATACGCAACTTCAAGGTGGACATCGCCTTGGAGAAGGGACAGGCGTGTTACCTCAAGGTCTACACCTACCACAGCTACACCGGACATACGACCGTATATTCCGCGATGGGTGCAGGTGTCAAGATCCTCGGCAACAGTACGTTCTCCGTCCTGGACGCCTACGGCACCCTCTTCGTGGCCGGCAACGACTCGGCCTCCATGGACAGCCATATCACCTCCTGGTCCGCGGCCGGCCCCAAGACCTGGGACGCCTCGAAGGTCAAGAGCATCGTGGTCTGCCCCGGCATCAAGGGTATCCCGGGCCACGCCTTCGAAGACCTCTACCAGGTCACCTCCGTCACCTTGAACGACGGTCTCGGGTTCATATGCGAGAACGCCTTCGACAACGACGACAGGATCGTCTCCATCACCGTCCCCGACAGCGTCACATTCATCGGAACGTACGCCTTCGCGTACATGGACGGTCTTGAGACCCTGACCCTCGGAAAAGGCGTCAAGACCGTCCCCGAGTACCTCTGTTACAACGACTACAGCCTCGACAAGGTGGTCCTCGGCAGCGGTCTCGTCACCATCGGAAGGTACGCCTTCGCCAACAGCGGCCTGGACAGCGTATCCATCCCGTCCGGCACCAAGACCGTGGAGGACCATGCGTTCTACGGATGCAGCGGTCTGACCTCCATCACCTTCCCCGTCAACGTGACCTCCATCGGAGAACACGTGTGCGACGGATGCAGCTCCCTCACCACGGTCGTCATCAAGGGTCCCGTCGAGGTCCCCGCATACGCCTTCGCGAACTGTTACCACGTGACCTCCGTCACCCTTAACAGCAGCGTCGCCAAGATAGGGGATTCCGCGTTCTATCTGAACGATATCTCGAGCATCACCCTGTACTCGGGCCTCAAGGAGATCGGTGCGTCCGCGTTCTACGGATGCGGTCTGACCGAGGTAACCATACCCTCTACGGTGACCACCGTGGGCGAACAGGCGTTCAACCTCAACCCCCTGTCCTCCTTCGGCCTCGTCTCCACCAACAAATACCTCTCCGTGTCCGACGGAGTCCTCTACAACAAGGACAAAACCACCCTTCTCGCCTACCCCATGGGCAAGACCGACGGCACCTTCACCGTGCCCTCCTCGGTCGTCACCATCTACAACTACGCGTTCGAGAAGTCCAAGCTCACAGAGGTCGACGCATCCAAGGTCAGCATGATCGGAATGGGTGCGTTCATCAACTGCGACCGTCTGCAGAAAGTGGACATCGGAAGCGCGGAGGACGTCAGCGCCATCGCCTTCAGGAACGACGACTCCCTCAGGGAGATCAGGTTCGGAAAGGACCTGGACTGGGTGGGCACCACCTCGTTCAGCTGCAAGTTCCTGGACGCCTTCGACAACGCCATCCCCGATGGAGACTCCGACAGGCTGAGGGGACTCACCTTCAGCGGATACAACGGGACCCTCAAGGCCAACGGCGTCATGTATGGGGACTTCCTCGTAAGGTTCGTCGGAACATCCGTCATCGTGGAAGGTACCGGCACGTTCGGCATCTCCGACGTCCAGTCCGCACCCTGGGCCCCCGTGAAGGATAAGATCACGGGCATCGAGTTCGCGGAAGGCGTCACCGGCCTAGGTGTCAATGCCGTCGTCGACCTCCCCAACCTCACCAAGGTCATCATCCCCTCCACCGTATCGTCCATCGACGGGGAGTTCGTGGACAAATGCCCCAGACTGGCCGAGTTCACGGTATACAATGCCAAGTACTACATCTCCGTGGACGGCATCCTCTACACCAAGGACATGAAGACCATCGTGAAGGCCCCCACCGCCTACAAGACCTCCGACTTCGCCCTCCTCTCCACCGTGGAGAAGATAGGGGACCATGCGTTCAGCGGGATCGGCAACACCTACTCCTTGGACGCCTCCGGCTGTCACCTCGTGGCCATAGGAAACGGTTCCTTCGAGAAAAGCAGACTCTACAACCTCACCCTCCCCGAGGGCCTCAGGACCATCGGAGACCATGCGTTCAAAAGCTGCACCTACATGAACCGCATCAACATCCCCTCCACGGTCGACGGTATCGCCGACAACGCGTTCGAAGGATTCACCGTGAAGGAGTTCTACAACGACACCGTGATCGACCCCTGCGGGCTCACCGGCTTCGTAGGACGTTCGTATTACGCCCTCGGGTCCGTCATGTACCCCATCAGCGGAACGAACGAAGGGTTCGAATGGTACATGGTGGACGACACCCTGCACATCGATGGAAAAGGAGCCCTCCCCGGCAACGAGTTCACCACCGGCCACTTCGCATACTGGTCCTCCACCGTCCTCATAGCCAAGAAGGTCGTGCTCTCCGAAGGCATCACGTCCATCGGAAAGAACGCGTTCAGAGGTCTGCTCCTGATAAAGGAAGCGATCCTCCCGTCCACCGTCAGGTCCATCGGGGACCATGCGTTCGACGGATGCAACCTCACCGCGGACATCACGTTCCCCGCATCCCTCACGGAGATCGGCGAGGGGGCCTTCCAGATCGGGTTCTACGACAACAGGATGAACGTCTGCGACAAGGTGGGCGACCTCGCCGGGTTCACGTTCAGGTACGACGACGGAAAATACGTC
Source organism: archaeon (assembly GCA_024399195.1). Taxonomy (GTDB): domain Archaea; phylum Thermoplasmatota; class Thermoplasmata; order Methanomassiliicoccales; family Methanomethylophilaceae; genus Methanomethylophilus. The sequence goes on from JAKSHW010000023.1 coordinate 12,641, forward strand.
AGGGTGCTCAAGGACCCCTGCAACGTGACCGTCCATCTGAACGGACAGACCGAGACCATCGTGTTCGAGAAAGGTTCGGCCTTTGACCTCGGTATACCTCCTGTCAAAAACCTCGTGTTCAGAGGATGGTACCTCGACTCCAGGTTCACCAAACCCCTCCCGGACGGCTACACCGTCAACGGCAACATCTCCGTCTACGGAAAACTGACCACCATATTGGACCAGGGAACCGCGGGAGACGACATAAAATACTACGTCGACAGCGAATACGCCCTCGTGTTCGTCGGTACCGGGGAGATGTACGACTACGATATGTGGCTCTACACCCCGTGGGCCACCCACAGGCTGTATATCAAGGAGATACAGTTCGACGACCGTATAACCCATATCGGAGACGACTGTTTCGGATACATCACGTCGCTGACCTCCGTGAGACTGCCCGGATCTACCGTGTCCGTAGGATACGGCGCGTTCCAGGGATGCATCTCCCTCGAGAGGGTGTACATCCCCTACGGCGTCAAGACGATCGGGGCCCATGCGTTCGACACGTGTTCCTCCCTTACGGCGATAGAGCTTCCCGCAAGCGTCACGGACATCGGAAGCAGTTCGTTCAACAGATGCTCCGAACTTCCCAGGTTCGACGGGGCCTGCCCCCTCATCGTCGACGGAAAGGCCATCGTGAAGGACGGAAGGCTCCTCGCATACGTCTGCAAGACCGATACGGCGACCATCCCCGCGGGCGTCACCTTCATCGACCAGTATTCGGTGTCCGGACCCCACATCCGCACCATCATCATCCCCGACGGCGTCACGGACATCGAGGACCTCGCGTTCTTCTATGCGGAGGACCTCCTCAGGATCGACATCCCCGAGAGCGTGACGTCCATCGGTACCATGGTCTTCACCGACGACCTCAAGGTCGAGAAGATAACCTTCCCCTCCGGCCTGAAGTTCGTCTCCGAGGACGTGGCATACGGCACCACCTTCTACGACGAGGACGGAAACGTGCTCCCGGTCTCCGCACAGAACATGGCGGGCCACACCTTCGTAAACAAAGGGAACGGCACCATGGTCCTGCAGGACCACCCCGAGAACGTCACCGTGACCTTCGACATAGAGGGATTCAGGTTCTCCGCCGAGGTCCCCTACGGCACCGTACCCGCCCTGCCCGGGATCGTCCCCGTGAAGAGCCCCGTCGACGGGGTCCCGTACAGCTTCGACAGATGGGACGGATACGCGTACATGCCCGTCTACGAGGACACCGTGTACACCGCCCTGTTCTCCCCCACCTGGGACTTCACCGTGACCATCCACTACGACGACGGTACGGACGCCACCGTGCACGCCCTCTACGGAGAGCGTCTGAACGAACCCCGTCCCGTATACGCGTACTTCCTCGACGAGGAGAAGACCGTGTACTGGTCCCCTGCGAAACCCGTGGACGACGACCTCGTGCTCTACGCGTCCGTGGCCGTCACCGGCACCCTCGGGGACGACATCGAATGGTACCTCGACACCGGTACCGGCACCATCACCCTGACCGGTTCCGGGGACATGCCCGAGATCGCCAAGAACACCCTCGCACCCTGGTACGGACAGAGGAGCAAGATCACCGGCATAGTCATCACCGGGGACATCACCTCCGTCGCAGGCAACGCCTTCTACGGATACTCCAAGGTCACCGACATATTCATCGGGGACAACGTCACCTCGATAGGCAAGTACGCCTTCAAGAGCTGCCCCGCCCTGGAGACCCTCTGGGTCGGCAACGGGGTCACCGAGATGAGCGCCCTCGCGTTCACCAACTCCTTCGTCAACCCCGACGGAAGCACCCTCAAGGTCAACGCCGCCAACTTCGCCGGAAAACAGTTCTACCGCATGGAGGACAGCCTCTGCGTGAGCGGCATCGTCGGTTCCACCGGCGACGTCACCTGGAGCATCGACACCTACGACGGCGTCATCGTCTTCAGAGGCAACGGCCACATGGGAACCTACAGCGGACCCACCGCCGTCCCCTGGTACCAGTACAGGTCCTCCATCCACACCGTCATCGTAGAGGAAGGCGTCACCGACCTCTGCGACTTTGCGTTCTACTCCTATCCGGCCATCTACGAGGTACGTCTCGCGGACAGCGTGGAGACCCTCGGAAAGAACTCCCTCAGAGGATGCAACGACCTCTTCATGATCGAGTTCGGTAAAGGGCTCGCCACCATCGGTTCCAACGCACTGTACGGATACACGTTCTACGACATGGACGGAAACGTCCTGAAGGCCTCCGCGTCCAAACTCGCGGGAAAGACGTTCACCGGACAGGCCAAATCGTTCTACGAGTACGCCGATGCACCCACCGAACCCCCGTACACGCTGACCATCTACCTCGGAAACGGCGTCTACAGGCACACGGTGGACGGAAACGTGTCCCCCGTCGTCCCGTTCAAGGCCGACAGATGCTCCGGCGAGTACGGATACTACATACCCACGGGTGTGGAGTACACCGCAGGCCAGACCATACGTTCCGACATCGCCTACTACGTGCTGTACGACTACGTACCCTATGGGGAAGCCATCATATCCGGTACCACCGAGAACGGAGTGACCTGGGTCGTGAACACGGTGGACCGTTCGCTCGTCATCTACGCCGGACAGGGCAACGTCATCGAGGACTGGACCTCGGCGTCCGCGACCCCCTGGTACGCATACCGCGGCTACATCGACAGGGTCGTGGTAAGCCAGGGCATCGAGAGGATCGGAAACAACTCCTTCAGGGGACTGAACTACCTGTACAGCGTGTACATCTCCGACACGGTCACCTCCATCGGAAAGTACGCGTTCTACCATGACTACGCCATCACCGACATGTACCTCGGTTCCGGCATCGAGAGCATCGGCACCAACGCGTTCAACGGTCTGACCTTCAGGCTCAACAACGGAGCGAAGGTCGATCCGATCGCGCTCACGGGAGCCAGCGTGTACGGGTCCATGAAGGAACTGTACTGCTACTACATGTACAAGATGGAGGACGGCTACAACTGGATGTACGTCTCCGACACCCTCAGCGTGTACGGCGACATACCCGACTTCGAGACCACCACCGGGGCCCCCTGGAGCAAACTGAAGAACGGCATCACCGGTGTCCAGTTCTACGGCTGCACCCATATCGGGGCCAGGGCGTTCTACAACTTCTCCCTGCTGACCGACCTCGTCATTCCCGACGACGTCATCTACATCGGAACGTACGCGTTCAAGGGATGCACCGCCATCGAGCACATGTCCTTCGGAAGCGGGCTCGGAAAGATCGGGTCCGTGGCCTTCACCCAGTCCTTCAGCAAGGTCGACGGAAGCACCGTCACCATCTCCGCGGAGAACTTCGCCAACAACGAGTTCACCCGCATAGGTGGGAAGATGGTCCTTTCCATGACACATGGAACGATCGGCGAAGTGCAGTGGAAACTGGACTACATCGACGGCGTCCTCGACGTGTACGGATCCGGTTCCATGGGCGATATCGGGTCCGTCAAGGCGGTACCCTGGTACCAGGACAGAGGAAGCATCGTCACCGTCATCGTCGAGAACGGTGTGACCGACGTGGCCAACTACGCGTTCTACAGCTATGGAAAGCTTAAAAGCATCTCCATGGGCGATACCGTCAACAGGATCGGTATCAACGCCCTGAGGGGTTGCTCCGAGATCACCACCATATGCTTCGGAAGCGGACTTGCGGACCTCGGTTCCAACGCACTGTACGGATTCACCTTCAAGGACATGTCCGGTGCGACCGTCAAGACCGCGGCTGCTAACCTCGCAGGACACGATTTCGAAGGCTCCGACAAAATACTTACCATGGTCTCCTGAACCTGAAAGGTCCGGGAGACCCTGTAAACACCTTAACGGGGGGTCGCTCCCCCGTAACATTTACGTCCCACCTAACGGCCGTACGCACCGTCACGGTGTTTTAAGGGGACGGACATACCTCCCCGTGATGATGCAACAGGACAAGCTGGTCCGCGACAGAATCCCAGAGATCATAACGGAATCGGGAAGGACCTGCAGGACACGTACCGTATCCGGTGACGAACTGTACGCCTATCTCGACAGGAAGCTCGACGAGGAGACCGCGGAGTTCAGGGAATCGAAGAACGTTGAGGAGCTCGCGGATATCCTGGAAGTGGTCATAGGTCTCGCAAACGCCATCGGTTGCTCCGAAGAGGAACTGTTCGCCGTACGTCAGAAGAAGAAAGACGAGCGCGGAGCGTTCCTGAAAGGAATGGTTCTGGAAGACACCGAACGAATACTGCCGTGAAACCCCCGTATGGCCTGAAAGGCCGTATTCCCCTTTTCGAAATCACCGATGTGTTATTTGGTGTATTTTCAGAAGGTCTGCAACTAACAATTTGGTGTATTTGTCGAGGATAACCCCAAAGCGGAGATCATGTTCCTTGGTCATTCAAGAATGAAGTTCCCCGACGGAAGGACCTCTATCTGTTCCACAACGATGATACGGGGATGCAAAGAACCGCAACATATGCAGGAAGCCCGCTGAGGGAAGGATGTCCTCGGAGGATCAACAGGACACATCCCCCATGGATAAGATGCCGACAGCCTCCGACCTGGACGTGAAACCAGAACGGACATACAACCTGTACAAGCACAGAGGCTATAGATCACAGGGCACTACGAACCAGACCTCGGGATGAATATAGTCCTTATTTGTGGAAATATGGATTTATATAGTATCTAATTATACATCAATGTACTTGGATTATTTATCCAAAGTAGTGATATTATGGACAACAAGATTATTCTCGCAATCGCCGTTGTAGGAATAGTCGTTGTTGCAGGCGTAGTAGGTGTCTTCACACTCGGAAACGACAGTGAAGACCCCGAACCCATCGGAAGTACCGACTCCATGCGTCTGTACATTTTCGGAAACGCTAACAACGATGACTATCTCGACAACAAGGATGTGAAGGTCCTTGAACAGATCATTGCAGATGGAACCTGGGATAAGTCCCAGGCACCTTATGCAGATGCGAACCAGGATGGGAAGATCACCCAGGACGACGTCGATGTGGTCAAGAAGATGATCAACAAAGAACCCTGTAAGATGTATTACATCGCAGAATCAGGGGCGACGTTGTACCTCAACTTCCCTCTTTCCGCAGACAAGATCTCCTGTACCCTCGATTACGGTCTGATCGTTTGCTCCATCCTCGGACTTTACGACAATGTCAAAGGAGTGGAGCACAAGGTCTGGATCAAGGATGAGACCAGATACCCCGGCCTCCACTCCAAAGAAGATCTCGGAGACCAGAGATCCGATGCGGCACTCTTCGTCGATACCGTCCTCGGTAAGGACTACACCGTGGTCATGGGTAGGGCGTACCAGGACACCTACGACCTCCTCAGGGCGGCACCTGAAGGAAAGTGCGAGCATATCATGCTCAACTACACCAAGGACTATGGAAACGGAAGGGACTGCATCTCCGCACTTCTGATGACCGCCTACATGTTCGGAATCCCCGAGAAAGGACATGAGTACTGTGCATACTTCGACAAGATCCACAACGATGTCCTCAAGGTGATGGAAGGTGCCGAAGAGAAGACCTTCATCATGACCTATGCCAACGTACCCTTCACCCCCGGATTCACCGAGGTCACCGTCGAGACCTCCGCTTCTTCCGGAGGATCCTTCGGAACCTACTGGTTCGCCAGCCTTCTCCCCCTCAAGACCGTGGCTAAACCTGCGGCGAACGGCGAGTACAAGATGCTCATCGAGGACCTCATCACTGCAGATCCCGACTACATCATCCTCACCCTCTGGGGAATCACCGACAACCAGCCTGCCGCCGAAGCCCAGAAGCTCTATGACGACTATGCACAGGCCCTCAAGATGACCAGGGCCTACAAGGAAGGACACATCTACGGTGTGACCTACGAGAGTATCGGTACCCAGCTCGGTATCGCATCCCTCCCCGTGCTTGCATCCGCGATCTGGCCGGACAAGTTCAATGAGGATGAGGCATACGCGATCATGCAGGAGACCTACGACACCTATTCCGACCTTCAGGACGGATACAAGGTGAAGGACCTCACCGGACTCCGTGTGTTCAAGGTAAATACCCCCGCCTAAACCTAAAACCGGCCCTACGGGGCCGGCCCCTGATAACATGTCAAACCCTAGAGCCGTGGTCTTATCGAAAAAAGTGACCTCTTCCGTTGACGAATGGGTCAACCAAGACATTTCCGAAGAGGTTTCCAATCAGAATTTCGCCCATTACAGACGGTATACATCCTTCAAATTCGTCTTCATCTTCGCATGTATTTCCATTCTTGTCGCAGTTATCGGATACTCCATCACGGTGGGGTCCACCAACATCGGTTATTTGGAAACATATTCCATCATCTGGAACCATTGGTTCGGAAGCATAGAGGATTCGTTGAAGGATTACATCGTGGTCGATCTCAGGATGCCCCGCATCGTGGCGGGAATCATCGCCGGATGCGGACTGGCCGCATGCGGTGTCGTGATGCAGAGCACCCTCATGAACCCTCTTGCAGACCCCTACACGACCGGTGTCTCGTCCGGAGCGTCCTTCGGAGCCACCTTGGCGATCGTCGCCAATTTCAGCCTTATCGGCGGTCAGTTCGCCATCATCGGTAACGCGTTCGTATTCTCACTCATACCTACCGGGGTGATTCTTATCGTCTCGAAGATGAAGAACGCCTCCCCCACGACGATGATCATGTCCGGAATAGCGGTCATGTACATCTTCAATGCGGTCACTACGGTCCTCATGCTGTGGGCGGACCCCAACAGTATGCAGTCCGTCTACATCTGGCAGGCAGGAACCCTTTCGAAGGCCAACTGGGAGGTCCTCCCGATCATGGCAGGAACCACCTTCGTCGGTTTCGTGATCATGATGCTCCTGTCCAGACAGCTTAACGTCCTTGCCACCGGAGATGACAGTGCCAACTCCCTGGGGCTCAATGCCAACAGACTCCGTGTGATATGTATGATCCTTGTGTCCCTTGTCAGTGCGACCATCGTCAGTTTCACCGGACTTATCGGATTCATAGGACTTGTCGCTCCGCACATCGCCAGGATCTTCGTAGGTTCAGATAACCGGTTCCTCATCCCTGCGGCCGCATCGTTCGGATCCATGCTTCTGATCGTGGCCGACCTGATCGGAAGGACCATCGTTTCCCCCGCCATCATACAGGCCGGAGTCGTCATGTCCTTCCTCGGAGGACCTATGTTCCTATGGTTGATCGTGAACAAGAAATCCAAGATCTGGGGATGATCGGATGCGTATCGAAATTAAAAATCTGGATTTCGGATACAGTGAGGACAACAAGATCCTACACGATATCAATCTGGTCCTGGAAGGTTCCAAACTGGTATGTATTATAGGCCCCAACGGAGTCGGGAAATCTACACTTGTCAAATGCATAAACAAACTGCTGAAACCGACTTCCGGACAGATCCTCATAGACGGTGTGGATGTTTCCACGATGAGCCAGAAGGAGGTTGCCAAACTGGTCGGTTTTGTACCTGCCAACTCACAGGACTGTTTCGCTATGCCCGTGTTGGATGCGGTACTTCTGGGAACCTACAACAGACAGGGATGGAGGACCTCCAAGAAGGACCTCGATTACGCGCACAGTACCCTGAAACTTCTGGACATGGACCAGTTCGCAATGCGTGGTTTCAACGAATTGTCTGCAGGACAGCATCAGAAGGTATCCCTCGCAAGGGGATTGGTACAGGATACCCCCTGTCTTATCTTGGATGAACCTACTGCAAACCTCGATGTCATGCACCAGATGTATGTCACCGAACTGTTGAAGGACATCTCTGCAAAGAAAGGTATTCTGACGATCATGATCTGCCATGATCTGAATATCGCGGCCCAGTTCGCCGACGAGCTTATCGTCCTTACCAAACCGGGTGTGGTCCACTCCGTCGGCATTCCCGAGGAGGTCATCACTCCTGACACCATCCGTGATGTGTACGGTATCGACAGCACCGTCATAACCCACAATGGTGCTCCGCACGTGATCCTCGAACCCAC
>JAKSHW010000230.1 GCA_024399195.1 archaeon
CTCCCGGTAGTCGCCAACATTGTATCTTTCCACACCCATCCTGAAAAGGCTCACAGCATCTTCTCCAAGGTCTCTCCCTTTGTCCTTCCTGAACAGCCCCAGTAGACCCATTCCTCAATCCCTCCAACAAGCAGTCACAGCACAAATGAAAAACGATGGGAGAGACACGTCAGGAGAACGAGGGGCCGTACATCTATATCTACATCCGTCGCAAACATCTGAATCATTCATTGATCTCATATACAATACATCCATGGAACGTCCCGCGATACCGTGGACAAACTCCTATCACCACTCCATAGGACATAAGTTTCCCTAAAAATGAACTATACCTTTCACCCCTCCAAGGCCCGAGGCTGGCCCTTGTCCGACCTCCTCTTCCGGGGTGCCGAGTCCTTCCTCCCCTTCGGTCTGCCGCGGAACTTGACCTCCACGGGGACGATCGGCCTTTTCAGGAGGCCTAGCTTCTCGAACAGTTCCGCATCCACTATAGGCAGTCTGCGGTGCTCCCATTCGTCGCCGTCGTCCACACGCACCATCTTGAGCCTGTTCAGGAAGTCCAGGGACATCCTGAACGTCCAGGTGGACATCTCATCGATCTCGTATAACCTGTTCAGCATCCTCGAGGCCATCAGGGTGGCCAGGAAGTCGATGAAATCGGACCCGATGTCCGAGAAGTCGTCGTGGACCCTCGTGTCGTCCAGGTCGAGGACGCTCTGGTAGAACTTGAACATCAGTTCGATCAGCCACCTGTCCTGGTACAGGGAGTACACCTTCGAAGGGACGATGTCCATGTCGCATTCGAAGACGATCGTGCCGAACTCCTTGCGGGCCAGGTCCAGGGCGGCGGGGTCCAGGCCGTCAGGCCTGTCCCTGATGTACTTCTCCTCTTCCTCCTTCGCGATGTCGAGCCTCCTGAAGGAGTAGAGGTAACGGTGTCCGGCCAATACCTTCTTGCACTCCACCCTCTCCTCCAATACGAACGAGTCCTTGAAGTCGTACATCCCGTATTCGTCGATGATGCCCTGGTCACGTTTCAGGGGGACGAGGTAGTGGAGGTCCTCCAGGTCGCCGATGGCATCGGCGACGGCGTTGGGGGTGAAGCCTTTGTCCGCGATTATGAGCCCCTTCGTGATGGAATTGGTCTTGAGGAAGTCGGACACGGCCCTGGAATCCACCATGTTCCCCGGATAGATCTTCGAACACACGGGCTCCCTGAGGTTCTCGCTGTACGCGTACATCATCATCTCGTCCTTGTGTTTCCTGGCCTTGGTCTTGCGTGAGACCTGGGAGAACGTATCGACGCGGCTGTGGTTCTGTTTCAGGCAGCCGTCTATGATCAGGGTGTCGTTGCCCTGCATCGAACCCACCCTCGCCCTCATGAACGCCCTTATGCGTGAATACTCCATACCGAGGTTCCTCTGTTCCTTGCACACGTCGTTCTTGCCGAGAGGGACCCCCGGGTACATCTCCGACAGGAAGGATTCGAGGTAGCAGTTCTTCATCATATAGTCCCTGACGCCCGGATAACAGGCCTTCAGCATGGCCATGCAGTAGATCTGGACGGACTCGGCCTTGTTGTAGAACGGATGCAGCATGTCCAGGATGTCGCGGTTCAACATGTCGCACAGACCTTCCCTGCCGTATCCCTTGATGTCGACCCTTCCTGTGGACCCGGTCCTCGGGACCGGGTCATCTAGGACGAACTTCCCGTCGATGATGCTGCCGATGTACCTCCCCTCGATCGGCACCCTTCTGCCATTGACGTTCTTGCAACCTATACGTTCCCTGACCCTGTATCCGCTGCCGCTTGCTACGACCACGGTACTTTTGGGCCTTTCGACCTTCCTTATCTCCTCGGGCACAGACATAAAAATAGTATAGGCTACCTTATATATAAATCTATAATAATAGCCTATACTATATAAAGGGAAGAGGACTTTTGACAATCATTTTAGATGTAAATTCAAAGAATTTTAAGTAAAAAACATGGATAATTCAGTATGAAAAATACCCAAATGAATCGGTTTCAAACTTATTTGGAAAAATTCTGCGAATTTTGATAGGTGTACGCGAAAAGTATAGTTCACATTCAGGGAAACTTATG
>JAKSHW010000231.1 GCA_024399195.1 archaeon
AGGGTGTCCCTGGTAGGGTGTCTGCTCCTGCCGCCGTGGATGGGTCAGCTGGGTTTGGACAATACGATAATGGACATCTTCGGATGGCCATGGATGTAAGACTTATCTAAACGACACCGATGGTAGGGCATGAACAATGTATTGGACGGAAAGCACACGGCCATGATGCTGTCCGTCGTATTCCTTGCGACGTTTATGGACGGGGTCGACGGAAGCATCGTCAACGTGGCCCTGCCCACCATAGGGGACTGGTTCGGTGTGGACACCGCCACGGTCTCATGGGTCGCCATAACCTATATGATGGTCCTTGCGGGACTGATCGTGGCGTTCGCACGCATCGCCGCGGACACCGGTGTGAGAAAGGTGCTGTTCTATGGGCTCGTCGTGTTCACCGCGGGTTCCCTCCTGTGCGGACTTTCCGTGTCCTTCCCCATGCTGATCGCATCGAGGGCCGTACAGGCCGTGGGTGCGTCCATGATGGCTGCGGCCGGACCCATGTGCTGTACGGAACATCTCCCTGCGGACAAACTGGGTTTCGGAATGGGCGTGGTGACCATCGGGGCGTCCGTAGGGTTCGCATTGGGTCCCGCCATCGGAGGTGCCATGCTGGAGGTCCTCGACTGGCCCTGGATCTTCCTGATAAACATCCCCATAGGGGCGGTCGCGGCACCGCTCATCCTGAAGGCCATCCCTGCCGATTCGGAAAAAGGTGGGAAGACCCACATGGACTATCAGGGTACGGTCCTCCTGTTCGCGGCCATCGCCCTGGGGACCTTCGCCATAGAGACCCTCTCCTATGCTTCCATGAGGGTCGTCGCCATAGTGGCGGCGGTGTTGTGCCTGGGGTTCATGGCCATGTTCGTCCACAGGGAACGCAACACCGACCATCCCCTGATCAGGCTGTCGATGTTCAGAAGGCTCGACTTCTCCGCCATATTCGTCTGTCTCATGCTGATGAACATGACGTTCATGGGAATGCTGTACCTCATACCCTTCTTCGGGGAGATCTGCATGGGGCTCGGTTCCCTCGAGGTAGGTGCGGTACTGTTCATATCCGCCATGGTGACCGCGTTCGTCAGCCTCCCCATCTCCAAATGGTCGGACCGTGTCGGAAGGAAGTGGTTCTGCGTGTGTGCGGGACTGTTCTCCTCGGCGGCGTTCCTCGTACAGGGGCTGCTCTCGGTTGACCTCACCGTTCCGATCATATGCGTCACCATGGTGGTCATGGGTTTCGGATGGGCTTTCGCCGGAGGCCCCATGGCATCGCGTCTGGTGGAGCATGCGGGGGAGGAGAAGGACATGGCGGCATCCCTGATGAACGAGGCCTACTATGTGGGAGGTGCCATAGGTACCGCCTTGGTCGCCATGCTGTTCACGGCGTTCTCCGGTTCCGACGGGATCGACATCAGAGAGGTGTCCGTCGCCATGTTCGATGCGGGATTCGCCCCTACGGCGGTCATCGTGGCCGCGATGGCGTTCCTGGTGGCCGTGATGTCCTTCGTCGTGAAGGACGGCAAAAACTGATCCGACGGAGGGGACCTCGGTAAACAAGAGGCCCCTCCGGTTGTTGTTTTTCCCTACTGGGTCGTTCAGGAGAGCTTGGAGTTCGCCCTGGACATGAACTTGTCGGAATGGACCACGAACCTCTCGTGGAACCCGGTACCGACATCCCCGAAGGCGTCGGTGACGGAAACGGAGAACCTTATCCTCGCCCTGTCGACCTCCACTACCTCCACACGGCAACGTACCTCGGTGCCTACGGGGGATGCGGAGACGTGTTTCACGTCCACAAGGGTCCCGACGGTTGTGTCCCCCTCGGGAAGGAAGGGTGCCACGGCGGCGGACGCGGTCTCTTCGATAAGGAGGATCATCTTAGGGGTTGCAAGTACGGGGAGGGTTCCGCTGCCCCATGCGAGGGCGGTGTCCTTTTCGGTGACTTCGAGCGATCTTTCGCCGATTGTTCCTACATCTACCATGTACAGGTGATTCAGAAAGGTCATAGATTAGGATATTGCAGGATGGATTGCAGATTCGTACTTTCGGTCACTTTCGGTCACCTCCCCCGCTTCAGCTTATATATGCAGATACAC
>JAKSHW010000232.1 GCA_024399195.1 archaeon
GGCATTTACGTGGACGGTCCCGCAGGTCTTCTGTTCGGACAGGTCGACCTGTTCGTCGGAATGATCGCATCCGTCCTGTTGACCATCGTGTTCTGTTTCGTGGTATCATACGCCATCGTGTGGATACTCTCGAAGTTCATGGAGATCCGTGTGAGCGAGATGGAAGAGATAATCGGACAGGACCTTGTGGAACACGGGGAGCCTTCCTACGACCAGTGAGGTGATATGAATGAAGATGATCGTAGCGATCCTCAGACCTGAGAAGTATGTAGAGGTAAAGGACGCATTGAAGGCGAACGGTATCAACGGAATGACCTTTACCCATGTGACCGGTCGTGGAAAGGATGCCGGTGTGAGGTTCACCAGCAGGGTCGGTGAATTCGTTGTGGACGAGCTTGACAAGATGAAGGTCGAGATCGTCATTGAGTCCGATTCCGATGTGGGGTCCGCCGTGGACATTATCCGCAGGACCGCCTGTACCGGGTCAAACGGCGATGGGAGGGTGTTCGTCCTCCCTGTCCTCGAATCTTACAAGATCAGTGACTACAGGTCCGAATAAACATCAAAAGACAGGGGTGACCCTCCTGTCTCAAAGTTTTATTTTTATATGTGTATTATTCTTATAGGGATATATTTATGCTTATTCAAGATGTTTTTAATTTATTCCCCCGAAAAAGTTTAGAATTCATTAATTTTTTCGGGGGAATAAATTTAAATTCGAACTCTGGTGACAGGTTTATGCTTAAGAGGAAGATATACGATGATCTGATGAGTTGGAAAAACTCGGAATACCGTGAATGTCTTCTCGTTAAAGGTGCAAGACAGGTCGGAAAGACCTATGTGATCGATAGATTCCTCGATGACAACTATCCTAATCATCTCAAAATAGATTTCAGCCTAGACACAGGCATGATCGGAGTGTTTGACGGGGATTTGGATATAGACCGTATAATCGCGGATATCTCTATCAGGAACCCAGGTTTCAGACCTGTACCCTATGAGACAGTATTGTTCTTCGACGAGATCCAACTGTGCAGGAGGGCACGTAGTTCTTTGAAATCATTCGTCACCGACGGTAGGTACCGTGTGATCGCTTCCGGATCGTTGTTGGGGTTGACCTATAAGAAAGACGGTAGGGATGAAGACGTGGACATTCTACCTGTGGGTTATGAGAGATCTGTCTGTCTAAAACCTATGGATTTCGAAGAATTCCTATGGGCAATAGGGGTGGACATACAGGCGGTAGACCATATACGTGGATGTATACGTTCGAAATCACCCTTATCCACACCAACGGTAGACAGGATATCCCGTTACTTCAACGTATATACTGTTGTAGGGGGTATGCCGGAAGTCGTCTGCAGGTATCTGGATACCAAGAATTTCGATGATGTTCGGCAGGTACAATTGAAGATACTTGCGGGTTACAGGGACGATATCAAGAAATACGCCGATAGGAAAGATCAGGATAAGATCGCCGCAAGCTTCGATTCCATACCTGTGCAGTTGAGTCAGGACAATAAAAAATTCAGATATTCGGTCGTGGACGCCGACTATGTCCCGACATATGCTACCTATGAAAGCGGCATCAACTGGATGTCCGATGCATCCATAGTCGAAAGGACCTTCAATCTGACCGCTCCTTCCAATCCTCTTCCACAGTTCGTCAACCGTAAACATTTCAAGATATACATGGGGGACACAGGTCTTCTTACATGCATGTTGGGAATCGATACCGTACATGGGATCATGGCGGGGGACAGCAGGGTGAACAAGGGTGCCGTTGCGGAGAATATCGTCGCCCAATGCATATCGGCCTGTGGGTTACCCTTGTATTACTTCTCCAATAACGGTCTTGAGATCGATTTCATACTTTCCCTGAGGGGCATGGTCACTGCCATAGAAGTGAAATCCGGAAACAACACCAAAGCAAAGTCTTTGAAATCTATACATGATAATTATAGGGTCAAACGTAGGATCAAATTGGAAAAGACGGACATCTATGTCGATAATGACGGCATTGAGCATTATCCGTTGTTCGCATGTGCGTTCATCGACTCGATGTA
>JAKSHW010000233.1 GCA_024399195.1 archaeon
ACGGTCCAATGTCTGTCGATGGGTCCATACCGTACGTGCAAGGATCGGTCTGTGATCCCTATATAATACGTATGTATTGAAATTCCCGGATTTTCTTGCTAGGTCAAAACATGACGGGTGAGGGGTCTCCCCCTTACTTCACCGACCCTTTCGGAGGACCGACGTCGAACATCCTGAATATCAGACGGTCGTCCTTTGTGACCTCCGTCATCTGCTTCCAACCGTCACCGTAGATCATCTCGACGTTGCCGAGGGAATCGAGGTACATCCTCGGGGTGCGTTTGCCGATGCCTCTCGGTTTCAGTTCGGCCTTGACCTTGGGGTTCCCGCCGTATTCCTTCGACTCCGCGATCATCTCCATGGTCATGATCAGCGACACCATACGGATCAGGGTGCGTCCGCGGATCGTCTCCGTGTCCCCCGACCTCGGGGTCCTCCCGTCACCTTCCGACTTGTCCTCGAGGAAGGCGTCCTCGACGACGTCCCTGCAGTCGTAGCATTCCAACACCTGCCTCCAGTCACGCCCGCTCCCGGCGGGCGTTATCATGACGAATATGCCCTTTCTGTTCGCAGCGAACGTATGGGCGTTCTGCCTTACCTTGAGGACCAGGTGCTTCGAATCGTCGAGGGACCATTCCAGAAGGCTCGCGTACTTCCCCGCGATCCTTGCGAAGGCCTTCGCGGGATTCCTCGGTCTGAGTTTGGCCGCATCGTTTATGATGCCCTCCAGGGCCACGTCCATCCCTGCGGTCTCCGCACCCGCGGACTCCACGTCGCGGTAGACGAACACGTCCAGATATCCCTCGCAGGACCCGTATTCGTCATCGCCTTCCAGGACGAGGTCGTATCCGTCGGGATCCTCCCAGACCGTGTTCCTTTTGGCGGTATTGCCTTCCTTCTGCACCCTGACGCCCATCTGGGCGCAATGGACCGTGTACGAATGTCCGTTGTGGACGTGGGTGTGTTCGACGGAACCGACCTTTTTGAGCGACTCGGTTATCAGGGCCCTCATGAGGGAATTGTCCGAGAGGACCATGGGTATCACGAAATCCATCCTGTTGTCCAGAAGGTACATCACACTTCCCGGTGAGACGAATCCGCGGTCCATGACAAGGGTCGCATCGCCGCCTCCGAGGCGGCGGACGTCGGTGACCATGCGTCTGAGGGTGGTGATGTCCGCGACCGATCCGGGATATGTGTAGAACATCAACGGTCTGCCGCGTTTATCGGTGACCAGACCGAGGTTCACCTGTCTGAGCTTCAGATGGTCCTTGTTGCGACCCCATTCCGCCTGCGGGTTCCTGGAGCTATATGTGCTTTCGGAAGTGAGGTCGAACACGTATTCCCCCTCGGTCCCGGTGATCCTGCACCTGAAGAAATCGTCCATCGCGGCGGTGTCCTTCCCGATGCGTTTCGTGAGTTCGGACACCCTCTGCGACGAGAAATCGGTATCGGGGTCGATCCCGAGCAGTTCGGGGATGGCCCTCCTGCCTATGACCGATTCCATATGCTGCATCGCGGCAGGGTTGATGCAGTACGCCATGGCGTACGCCATCACAAGGCGACCGTCCCGGTCGCCGAACGAACGGACGAGGTCGTCGAGGATCCCCATCCTCTTCTGAAGGGCATCGAGAAGGTATGCGTCACCGAACCTCTTGGTGGTCACTACGGAACATGTCCCCGCGGACGGCTCCTTCGGCACTATCGGTTTGAACTCCCCCGTCTCCTCATTGTATGAATAGCCTTTCTTCGGACGCAGTTTCCCGTCCACCACCGTCCCCATGTACTCGGTTTCGGACACAGGGGCGTGTTTTTCGGCCGAATAATGGGATGTGCACCGGTACATGTACTTCTTTCCGGCCTTTTCTATTATATACGGCTCGAGCATATAGCAAGAAATAACGCTATGTTATAAAAGATTTTCTATATAAAGTAATGTACAATTCAGTTCATGCAATATTTAAAGAACATAGCAAGAACAAGCTATAGCAAGAAAACTCGGGAATTTCAAATTTGTTGTTAAATTGACGTCCATTATCCCAACTTTCTTAAATTTCTGGATCAAA
>JAKSHW010000234.1 GCA_024399195.1 archaeon
AACCGCACCCTCATGCCTCTGAGCATAGTGGCCGGTGCCGCGTTCATAATCATATGCGATTACCTCGCCCATATCGTGATGCCACAGTTCGGAGTACTGCCCATAGGCGTGATCACCGCTTTGGTCGGAGCCCCGATATTCATCTATCTGCTCCTTCTCAGAAGAAGGGAGGTGGGTTGGAATTGAACCCTATCGAAGTACATGGTCTGAAGTATTCCTACAACAGGAGGTTCGTTCTCGACGGTGTGGAACTCGAAGTGAAAGAGGGGGAGGTGCTCGGTATACTCGGTCCCAACGGATGCGGTAAGACGACCCTTCTCAGGAACCTCAACAAGAACCTGTCACCCGACGACGGATGCATCCTTCTCGACGGGACCGATCTGGAGGACATCGTGAAGAAGGACGTCGCCAAGACGATAGCCGTGGTCCCTCAGACCAACGAGATCAGTTTTTCGTTCACCGTGAGGGATATCGTCTCGATGGGAAGGATGCCTTTCCAGAAGCTTATGGGCCCCGAGACGAGGGAGGACGAGGAGATCATCGACAATGCCATCGAACGTGTGGGGCTGGCACCTCTGAAAGATCGTTATATCAGCACCATGAGCGGAGGTGAAAGGCAGAGGGTCATGATCGCCCGTGCATTGGCCCAGACCCCGCGTATCCTGCTCATGGACGAACCCACATTACATCTGGACATAAGCACACAGTTCGAGGCCTTGGACCTTGTACATAAGCTTTCGAAGGAGGAACATCTGACCGTGGTGATAGTATCTCACGATCTGCCTATGGTCGCAAGGTACTGTGACAGGGTCGCGATGATCCATGACCATAAGGTGTTCTGCTGCGGAACCTTGGACGAGGTTCTGACCCCTGATAATATGAGGATAGTGTTCAATGTAGACGGGGAACTCGGTGTGGATTCCAAGACCGGTAGGAAGACCGTGTATCTTCACGGTGTCGCCGGATCTTCCTGAACTGGTCTGAATAGGGACGTCGACGTATGGGCCCATAAGGACCCGTTGTACCATGGGGAATGACACGGTCCGATCATGAGTGTCTGAGGGAGTGGGATTGTCAACATGCAGGTGTCTCCGTTATGGCCGTAGTTTCCGAGTGCGATATCTTACTGATCGGTGGAATTATCACGGATGTTGGGAAATCTGTGGCCAACTCGGTTGCAATGGTCTTCGTCAACCAGGAATATTCTGTCTAGGGGTGTTGAAAAGGGAAGAAACGTTCAGGCACCGGCATCGATGTATTCGTCGATATCCAGGACGGTGTTGTCGAGGCTCTGCCATTGAAGGGCGGGTTCCTCCAAGAATTTGAACACATCAGGTTTTTCAAACAGATCCAGGGTCTGTGGCGCAGTGAGGCCGTGCACTTTGCGGTACTCCTCCACGCAGTAGACCTTGAACTTCACGGTGTCGGAGTCCATCATGCTGTCTCCTGCCAGGAGAGATCTCCCGACCTCTCATCGGAATACATCCCCGCCAGCTGGTATGCGCTGCGGTGCCAGACCTTGGTTTCCTCATCCTGAAGGCAATTATAGACCTCGGAACGCATGAATTCAGAGATGGCCTTCTCCTCCGACCAGCCGTAGTCGGACATAAGGATATGGACCACATTGGTGGTCAGAGTACGTTTGATGACCTCGAACCTTCCGGAATCCATTATATGACCTCCCTGTATCCCGAATATGCAATACAATCCAGGGATTTATTGGTATGGAAAAGTATCTGTCCGTCTAGTTTGGCACTGTTTAGTTTCAGTATGGTCTCGTCACGGGAAAGGAATCCGTTTTCATATTGGAAAAGGGAATCGTACACGCTGTCATCGGCGACAGGCCCTATGATGACATCATAGTCATGGGACGTTTCCTTCGTACGGTTGCGTGATGAAATCAAACCATGCTTCGGTAGGGCCTTCGAATACCAATACCTTCATGTCCGGCTTTAGTTCGTAATCATATTCTGTCACGAAAGGTGTTGGGGATCTACGTTTCCTGCAAACAGATTTGGCCCATTTCTCGGCTTGAACATAGGATTGTGTCACATAGAATCC
>JAKSHW010000235.1 GCA_024399195.1 archaeon
TCGCTCACTTTCGGTACTTTCGGTCACCTCTCCCCCGCTTTCGTTTATATCCCCCTGACGACTCCTCTGTGACAGGCATGGCACGGCAGCCATGTGTATCGAAGACACTTCAAAGATAATGATACATGGAAAACAACGAAGTCATCAGGAAAGCGGTAGAGAAATGCGGATGTGAAATAAGGTTCCTGGCCCTGGCGGCCGGTCCTGACGGATGGGCGGCCGTCTCCTCCTGCGGGGAGGACCGTCCCGTCGAGGCGGTAAAGGACGACGTCGACGGACTCTGCAGAATCGTCGACGGTCTCGGAAGGGACTCCATAACCGTCGTGGGCGGCGATCCCGGGGACGTTTCCGACCTTCTCCGCGATATCCTCGGCGAAGATTCCGAACTTCTTGTGGACGGCCTGGTCCTCTACGGCGTCCCCTCCTTCTCCTCCCCGGTATGCACAGACCCTTCCGTCGAGGACTGCATGACGTCCCTTGAACTTCTGATGGAGGCCTTCGTCTCCGATGTGGACAGGTTCGGCCTCAGGGTCGAGGTCCTCAACACCTTCGACATGGGGTACGGCTACCTTTCCAGCCCCGTCCACGACATCGTGGCGGAGGTCCTGGGCGTCCGCAAGGGCTGTGTGTGCGACCGTTGCGTGTGCGTCCCCGAACGCGGATACCTGTGCGAAAGGTCCACCCTTCCAGACAACGGAATCCCCGGACCCGTGATGACCCTGGAGATAGGCGGGATGCCTCTTTCCTCCGCCTGCAGGGAGCTAGGTCTGCCCTACGCCGAGGACGTGGGGTATCTGGAGGCCCTGCGTGACGAGTACCATGTCGAGGATCCCCGCCGCAGGGCGGTGGAGGCGGTCCTCTACGCCGTCCCGATGTGCATGGACGACCGTGACAGCACCCTGTACTACCCGGGGGCCCTGAAGGGCCTGGAAAGCGTCAGGGACAGGCACATCTCCGACCTCGTGGGCGAGCTCGGTGCAGAGGGATGCCCCCTCGTGTTCTCGGACGGCAGGAAGCTCGTCCTGGTGGCCTCCGGGGACCGTGTGCACAGGATCGTGGAGGATTGGTCCGAGGATACGGGCATCCCCGTGAGGTGGACCGACACGGTCCCTGCGGACGCCCGCTGAACCTTTTCACCGTCGGTCCGGGGCGATCCCGGGTCGGCGCCGTCCCCGTAGAATCGCATAAATAAACCGGTCGGATTGTCGGGGGGCATGTATGATGTGGTGATCGTCGGTTCGGGCCCTTCCGGAGCCTCTGCGGCCTATTTCCTGGCCGGAAAGGGGATGAAGGTGGCACTTGTGGAGCGTATGGGCCGTAATTTCACGAGATACCACACGATCTGCGGGGCGGGGGTCAGTGCCAAGGGCACCAGGTCCCTCGACCTCAGGGAAGACGAGATCCTCAACGAGGTCGGCATCCTCAGGATCAGATGGCCCGGCGGACGCGTCCTCGATATGAAGATCGACGGATACGTCCTGGACCGTCCCCTTCTGTTGGAACGTCTCAGGAGGGAGTCCGGCGCGGAGCTCGTCGAAGGTACCGTCACCGGTGTCGTGCAGGACGGTGACGTATGCACCGTGACCCTGAACGACGGTCGCACCCTGTCGACCAGGTACGTCATAGGTGCCGACGGGGCACATTCCGTCGTGAGGAGATCGGTCTTCGGCACCGTCCCCGCACACATGGTACAGGTCGAGGAGTACCACTCGGACGAGAAGGCCACCGAAGGGGTGTTCGACTTCGTCGTATCGCAGAAGTACGAGGAGTCCTACCAATGGTATTTCCCTGCAGGGGAAGGCAGGAGCACCGGTTCCAAACTGGGCTGTGCCGAACCGGAACCTACCGGGGTGAAAGGCGTACGCACCATACCTATCGGATGGGTGCCGGAGATCATCAAAGGGAACGTGTTCCTTATCGGCGATGCGGCGGGTATGCCCAACCCCATGACCTACGGAGGGCTTAGGATAGCCTTCGAGACCGCGGAGCCCCGCGTCAAGGCGATATGTTCGGGGGATCCTGCTGGCTACGCCAGATGGTGG
>JAKSHW010000236.1 GCA_024399195.1 archaeon
CCTTTCCCATTTTCCATACAACTTCGAAGGCCATCGTCCCGTTTGACCACATGGCCGCCATTGTCGGGGGAATTCCCTGATTTATATACTGGACCTCCGAAAAGGTTCATATACTTATAACGCTAATGCGCGACCAACCGCGCATGCGACCAGGGAGATGAGGATGGTTTACATTAAGAAGGACCCGTCGGAGGTCGAAAGGATTTCCACCCGTGTCAATCCCGGGTTCCTGGGCTGTGGAAGAATGCAGTTCAAGATCACATCCCTGCCCATGGCCGTCGCATCGTACATCCTGGACTCGATAGGGTTCACAGGGATAGTCGACTCCGCCTTGGAATGGGATCCGAAACAATGCATCGTCACACCAGGGGATGCGATCAAGGCGATGGTCCTGACCATGGTGATGGGGGGATACCGTCCGGCCCTGGAGAACGTCTGGTCCAAGTTCAAGGGTCAGCCGTTGCAACTGTACTTCGATTCGGTGACCGACTGCCGCCAGTTCGACCCCGATATGCTGGCCAGGATGCTTACCCGGCTCCATGAGAGCGACGACGTCGCTCTCTTCATGACCGTCGCGACAGCCCTGCGTACAAGATACGGGCTGAAGACCAAGGCCTGCCATTCCGATACGACCTCCGTGTCTGTGGAAGGTGCGTACGACAGGTATGATCCCGAAGGCAGGGCGTTGATACGCAACAGCGATGGGAATCTCGTCTTCGACGAGAACACGATAGAGATCACGAGGGGGTATTCCAAGGACAAACGTCCCGACCTACTCCAATACATGATAGGGGAGGCGGTGGACGAGAACGGAGTGCCGATCCTGTCGAAACCGTTGGACGGCAACACGGCGGACAGCAAATGGAACGCCGAATGCCTCGAACTGCTGAAGGACGTGTTGAAGGAGGAGAACATCGCATACGTGGCCGACTCCAAGGTCGTCAACGACCCTCTCGTGTCCACGATGGTGTCCGAGAACATCCGGTTCCTCTCACGCTGTCCCTCCAATTTCCATCACAGTCTGCTGTCCAGGTCGCTGATGGACTTCGATCTGGACGATCTGAAACCCATCGAGAACCTGTCTGCCAGGAAGAACGCCGCGAAACGCAGGATAGTGGAGGGTTCCACAGTCTTCGAAGGGACGGTCCTGCGTACGGTGCTCGTGGAGACGAGCACCCTCGCAGGCAAGGGGGAGAAGGCCGTGGCCAAGCAGAAGGCCCTGACGGAATCGAGGATCGCGGCGTTCGACAATGTCTTCAACTGCGAAAAGGACGCCCGTGACAAGACGGAGAAGTTCCTGAAGTCGTTGTCCAAGGGGATATGCGACATCGGATACCGTCTGAACCACGAGGTCGTGGAATCCCGTCCCCGCGGCCGTCCGCGTGCGGACGGAGCCGACATACGCAGGGCGGACCGGTGGACCGTGGAGTTCGACTGCACCCTCAACGAGACCAAGGCGGAGGAGCTCAGACGCCGCGAAGGCTACATCATGCTGATATCGAACATCCCCTCGCGCGAGGACGATCCCGAGCACGGCATGGACGCCAAGGAGCTTGTGACACTCTACGGGAAGGAGTGGCGCGTGGAGGCGTCGTTCCACACCAAGAAAAGACCGATCCTCGTCGAAAGGCTGTTCATGAAGGACCCAGGGAGGGCACAGGCGCTGGTGACTGTCGTAAACCTCGCATGTCTGCTGAGGGCGATCATACAGGTGCTGCTCCGCAAGGGCCTCGAGTCGATACCCGACGAGGACCTGCCGCATTGCGGCAGAGGCATGGGCGTCCTCCAACGCAACGTGACCACGGACTTCTTCGTGGACTCGTGCACCAACTGCTACATCCAATACGACCCCTCCACCAACGGATACATGCTCTTCGGCGATGACGAGGACATCCGTGCAAAGGCCTTCCTGAACCTGCTGGGAATCCCGCCGGACAGGCTTTTCGCCACCGGCAGAGGGGAAATAAACACCCCTTAATTTTTCAAGGGTGCGGAATGTGCGTT
>JAKSHW010000237.1 GCA_024399195.1 archaeon
GGAAACTGTTCGTGGAGCACTCACTCAACGCAGAAAAACTCTAAATCTTTTAACATCCCGGGGGTCCGGTCTCCCGGGATACGTTTCTATATCTATCGGGATTCCCGTAATTAGCCCATGGACGACCGGGTAATCACCAACCATTATGTGGCATGAAATCTTAGTCGTACGTAATATCGAATGGCGAAACTGACACGCATCACAGCGTAGGCGATATTACACCCATCTGGAACATGACCTGGTCTTGGGAAATCAAAGCTGTGGATGTATGAAGACATGGGGATACTATGGAAAAATTCGAGAGAACAGGTTATATGGAAAACATCGAGTACAACGGAGATGCAGGAAAGTTTATCGAAAAACTGAACACATCCCGTAAATCCCGTACATTGTCCAAAAACCTCCTGGGTGAAGGATTTACCGACATATCCCCCGATGACCTCGACAGACCTTTGGAAACGGGAAGATACAACCTTGTATACTCGCAGACACGGTTCCAGTTTTTCTTCAACGACGAAGATTCAGAGTACATGTATGTTTTCCTGAACGGGAAGGATTCGACGGGTTCCGCGTTTCAGAGATGGTCCTGGTGCAAGGGTATACGTTCGTTGGTCGTTAGGGACCCGTTCTGTACTATGACCGGTTCCGATTTGGGATGGTACATCGGGACGAAACGGACCGACTACAGGGAACTTACAGCCGAGGTCATCGGACGCATCTCGAAAACATACGGCATACCGGATGACAGGATCGTGATCTACGGCAGTTCAGGAGGCGGTACCGCGTCCGTGTTCATGGGCAACTATATCCCAGGATGTACGGTCGTATCGATCAATCCGCAGATAGATGTCAGGTCCCTCAAAACAGATGCAGCATTGTTCTCGAAGAAGACAGGTATGGACCTTTCTCCCAAGACCTGTGAAAGGAACGATTTCAAAAAGGCGGTACGTACCAGGAAATGCAGGATCCTGTTCATTATCAACTGTTTGGACGAATACGGTTTCAAGGAACTTGCAGATCTGGTCCTGTCCCAGGGTCTGACCCCCAAATACGGACTGAACAGAACAGACGATCTCGCGATATGGGTGTACCAGGCATCCTCGAGCATCAGCCCCCAGGGAAAATGGTTGCACCACACTTCCTCGGACATCCGTACGGTGTTCACAGCGATAGACGAGATCGTCAGGAACTGGGACGGAAAAGACCTTGAGGACGACATCCTGTTGCT
The DNA here is from genome assembly GCA_024399195.1 of archaeon. Lineage (GTDB taxonomy): Archaea > Thermoplasmatota > Thermoplasmata > Methanomassiliicoccales > Methanomethylophilaceae > Methanomethylophilus. Next base: position 1,229 of record JAKSHW010000237.1, read on the forward strand.
GACGGAATTGTGGTACGAATACTATCTGGAAAAACACAGGGCATACGCGTTCAGGTCCATCTTGGATTCGGACAAAGACCCATGGGCCAAACTACGTATCGCCTGTATGTACGAAGACGGGGACTATTTCGAAAAAGACCTTTCAAAGGCCGCGGAACTGCTCTCCGAATCCACGAAAATGTCCAAGGACATCAAATTGAAAAGGCTCCGTGCGGAATTTTACACCAAACACCCCGAACTTATCCTTGCCGATAACCCCGACAGCATCCTAAAACTGCCGTTCAACGTGGAACAACTGGTCTCCATCGGAAGGATGATGAGAAAGATGAACCACGACGGGCCCCGTCTTGAAATCGCAGTGAAGTGTTTACGTAAGGCGAGATCATTGGGAAACACCTGGGTATACAAGGAACTGTGCGATCTGCTATGGTCTTTGAAAACCCCCGAGGCAGACGCCGAAATGATATCCATCCTCTCATCGGAAGCTGATAAAAAGAAGAGCGAGGCCATAGGCCGTCTTGCAAAAGCCTACCTGAACGGAAGAGGTGTTGAGAAGGATGTGGACAAGGCAAAGGAACTATTTGTCATCGCATCCAAGTCCGAGCCTAAATGGAAAGCCTATCTGAAATAAAGTACAAGCCCTTCCAAAAACCAGGGTCGACCGTACTTCCGGGGGCCCCCATCGGTCACTATGACGAGACCACATATCGTATGCAGGAAAATGATGCCCCTTTCGGGGCAAGT
>JAKSHW010000238.1 GCA_024399195.1 archaeon
GGAAGAGATCAATGCGTTGAATTACCCCAAAGAGTTCATCATGTGGGATGTAGATCTTGACTTCCGCACTTATTTTTAATAGGTGTTAAAAACCGGGATTTCATGATTTTCTCCATAGCTCACGCTGGAACACGTGTTTGGCCGTCGTGATCTCAGCAGAGGTATCCGAACAGCAGCTGGGGGTTGATCCCCAGGGCGTCCATCACCTTGAAAACGTATTTCGTGTCATCGTCGTTTATCAGTATACCTATCTCGCATTCGTCGCGATCGAAGACCGCGACGGCCGCCGGGAAGGCGCGGGCGAGGTTGTAGAACGTGAGCGGCCTGTTCCCCAGACGCAAATCCATGCGTCTGAAGACGGCGTCCGCGATATTGGTCACGAGGGCCTCGATGCAGAGGACGAACATCATCGCACGTTCCCTGGAAGGGTTCTGGAGGTACACATGGTCGATCGCCAGCCCGGACTTCAGGAACCTGAAGGACGACTCGACGACGTACTCCTCCATGTAGAGGTCGAAGACGTCCTCCGCCCTTGCCGAACGGCGGACGCCGTCCGTACCCTCCCTGAAGTGCGGGAGATTGGTGACCAGCACCCTCGTGCAGGCCCTTTCGACGATGTCGGAGGCCTTCTTCGCATCGAACGACGAATCCACCTTCACCTTCCATACCGAGTTCATGATGCGCTCCTCGTTCACTCCTCTGCGACTACCGGGGGCCAACGCCCCCGGGACCTTATCTTCGGTGTAGCAGGGGACCGCCCTGAACGCCTCGGACCCCGGTCTGATCGCCTTGAACGCATCGATCGCCTCCTTTTTGGTATCGAACGTCTTGCGACCGAGGTCGTCGTACCTTTTCTCGAGCCTCCTGAACCTGTCCTTCAGGCCTTCCGTCTTAGATCCGATCTCGTCGGGCCTCCTGAAGACCACCGCACGGAGCCACATGCTTCTGTGTTTCCTGCCGGTCCCGAAGGACGCCTCGAGGTCCAGATCGCACAGCATGACGCTGTACTTCGTCCCCTCTCCTCCGTGGTCTTTGACGTCGTACCTGTGCCATTCCGCCTTTTTGGACATCTCGAAGGCACGCTGTTCGAAACCGTCTCCGAATTTGACGGGGCATTTGGTGACGACCCCCATGCCCAGATCGCATACCTTGCGGACGTTGCCCTCCGTGGCCATCTTGGAATCGGCCACGAAGACCATCCCTGACCTCTCTTCGGCGGACAGGTGTTCGCCGAAGAACTCCAGGGTGTCACCGTCCATGGTGGAGTCCGCCGCGTTTCCCTTGTACGGACGCATGGTACGTATGATGCGGTTGCTGTCGGTGGTTATCTGCAGTGCGTACTGCAGGAGGTCGTCCCTGCCGGTCTTGGATTTCCCGTATTCGGGGCTTATCTCGCCGTCGGGGACGTCCTTCTTCTCCCCGTAGAACGAGAAGTTCGTGGAGTCGCCATGACGTATAGGTGATTCGAAACCGAACTTCTTCACGGCCATTTCGGAACATTCGTGGAAGAGGAGCTCGAGATCGAGCTCCGACAGGTCGTCGAGGCACCTCCCGAGGGCGTCGTCGTTCAGGTTCTCGGGAACGGCACCGTTCCCGAAAAGGCGGTCCGTGGGCGCCAGACCGTATATCGCGTTCACTCTGGAGAGCGGAGGTCTCTGGAACAGGTTGAACGTAGGCCCGATCAGGGCCTTCACCGCCATGCCCGGACTGACGATCCTGTCGCTCCGGGAATCCCCGCACCTGCTGTCGATAAGCTTCCTTATCCCGATACTTTCCATCAGCGCCATACCTATGGCGCTCGACAGTGCAAATTGCTCCGATCTGTAGGACTTGTGGTTGATCTTGGCCTTCGGCAGTTCCAGCATCCGCTCACCTCGACCTGGCGACCGCGGGGCCGGACGTCTTCCTGGACAGGAATGCAAAAATACATTTAATTTGAATAAATTTTATTTTTATTTCAAATAAATACAA
>JAKSHW010000239.1 GCA_024399195.1 archaeon
CGTAGTTGCCGACCACGGTCGAATGATACAGGTTCATAGAGGTTATGACGGCCTGAGTCTCGTTGACATAAAATCTTGGCATGAAGGTCCTTCAGCCTTCTGGAAATGATACCGAAACGTTTGGATATATACTGATATAACGTTTTCCAATAAGTTAACTTATCATACCGAGATCTCGTCAATTTTGTATGTCCATCTGTGGACCACAGGATCCTTGTTTATAGTAAACGAATAAAATAAATTCTTCTTAAATTATATCCCTCAGTAGAGGGATTACCAATGGTGTATTCGAGAAAGTTCGAGCATTCCGTAGACGATCTTCTGAAAGAGGGAAAACGCATAATATCCGAGAACAACGATTCGAAGTACCTGTTCAGGGTCGCGATGGTGAACCTCGTGCTGTCCGGAATCAAATGTTCCGATCTGTCCGTGTATTGCGGGGTAGACGAAAGGACCATCTCGGGATGGGTCTCCAAGGCCGACAGACAGGGTTTCGAGTCGCTCAGGGCCGTGAAACAGAACGGCCGTCCGCCCAAGCTCAAAAACGATGTAAAAGAAAAAATTAAGTTCGTGATTTCCAATGATCCATCGGAATACGGTTATACCAACTGGGACGGTCCGTCACTTTCCGACTATATCATGAAGGAATACGGGATAGAGTACTCCGTCAGGGCCTGTCAGAAGCTGTTCCACGAGCTCGGTTTCTCACTGATACGTCCGCAGACGTATCCTTCGTTGGACGAACCCGACGAACAGGCGCGAGAATCGTTCAAGAGGGCCCTCAACCGCATATCCAACGATCCTGAAAGGATCGTTGTCTTCCAGGACGAGGTCCATTTCAGTATCCAGTCCACGATCACACGCGAATGGGCCCCGAAAGGTTCCGAACCCAAAGTGAAATCCTATCCCGGGCGGAAGAACGCGTCGTACAGCGGTTTCGTACTTCCGTCCACAGGGGAACTGTGGACGGACTCGCCGGACTGGTTCAACTACAGCACCACCATCGAGAGCATCAGATCGTTCATCGCCGCCAGACCCCCTGGCGGCCCCAGGAAATATTGCATCGTCCTCGACAACGCCCCCTGGCACAAGAAGGCGTTGAGGCTCATCAGGGAGAACGCGAACGGGGAATACGACGACATCGTCCGTCAGGCCGAGTTCCTCAGCCTGCCTCCGTACTCCCCCGATCTCAATCCTATAGAACAGGTATGGAGGGTCACGAGGAAGAAGAAAACCCACAACAGGTTCTTCAGGAACATCGACATTCTGAAGGAGACACTAGAGTCCTTCTTCGGTTCGTTGTCAAAGCCGAACGACCTACTGAAGAACCTATGTTCGTTCAGATGGATTCGTGAATCCCCTCAAGCAGAATGAGTTTCATTCGTTTACTATATCTCGTCCATGTATGCACAGTTCCTGTCGACGAGTTCCTGTTTGTAGTCCACACGGATGCCCCTCAACAGTGTCCTGGCCATCTTGCCGAAGAACGATTCCACGAGGTTCAGCCACGATCCGTGTTTCGGTGTGAACACGAAGACGAACCTGTTCGGACTGGGAACTGAGGCGGTCGTTCCAGTCAAAAACCGCCGATCAGCTAGGGCTTATGCCGGACTGGATTAGGGTGTTGAAAACACGTTAAAGGGTAATGGGAACTTTATAATCGCAATATTATAGATAATCATGAAACCACCAAAGGAACATTACATCCTTGATCCTGGAGACGACGGTTCATTCATTGAAGAACTGGAATGGTACTTTGAGTACAATGTTCCTGTCGACAGGATCTCCAAGAAGAACTTTTCACGCATCACCGCGGCGATTAACAAAAGGGAAGGCCATACCGAATTCAGGACCGACGGATCACTCATCGATGTAGAATTCTGTCAGGACAGCGGCAAATTCGAGATTCGGACTAACAGGGCGATAATGTTCGCCGACCGTCTAGAATTCAAGAAAGATTACTTT
>JAKSHW010000024.1 GCA_024399195.1 archaeon
CACGTGCGACGGCCTCCCTCATGGAAGCGAGGTCGGTGACGGCGGCTCCTCCGGTAAGGTCCTGGAGAAGGATCCTCGCGGGGATCCAGGGGATGTCGACGTTGTTTCCCTTAGGGGACCAGGATGCGACGTTCACGACGTCCTGGTCGTTGATGGTCTCTCCCCTCTGCCTGAGGACACCCTCGATGAGGATCCTGATGGAGTAAGGGATCTTCTTGAGGTCTTTGATCACACCTTTCTTCTCGAGCTCCCTGAGGCTGAAAATGGTGATGTCGCCTTCGGGGGTGCTGAGGATCTTCGTACAGTTTCCGATATCGGCCATGGTATCTACCTGCGATAATATACACGCTCGATAAAACGACCATACTTAAACAATGGGTCGGCCCCACATGCGTTAATGTGTAACGTTTAGAATAGACCACAGTAATCGGAACACGGTCGGAATATACGTCCTCAATCCAATATCCCAGTGCGAATATACCGTTATATAGTGTAATGCACTTGGGACGGTGATTGACAATGGATGGTGAATCAGAGAACACACAAAAGCACAGGAATCCTGTGAGTGCGTACATCCATACGTTGGGAGAGCATAAGAACTTCTTCAAGTCCACTTTCCGCAACTATTTCTTCGGAAAATACAAAGCCGCATACCTAGGTATCGCATGGCACTTCCTGACCCCGCTGTTCTACTTCGTACTCTGTTATTTCATGATGACCGCGGTGAGGGGTCGTGAATCCGAGGTCATAGTCCTCCTTGCGTCTGGTATTTTCGTATACCACATCCTGATCGGGTCCATAACGGGGGGTGCCACCACATTCATAAGCGGTGCAGGTCTCATCAAAAAGATGCATTTCCCGCGCGAGATGCTCATCTACGTACAGATCCTCATCCATGTACTTGTCGCATTGATATGTTATGCTTTCCTGTTCGCGATAATAGCCGTCTTGAACTACGGGGTCAATTTCGCCGCATTGATGTATTTCCCGCTGTTCCTGGCCCTGTCGGTGGTGTTCGCCATCGGCTGCCAGCTGTTCCTTTCATCGGTCACCGTGTACGTACGTGACATCCAGTACTTCCTGTCGGCGATCTCCATGGCGTTCTTCGTCCTGTCCCCTCTCCGTCAGATGGTGTCCGAGATGAGCGGACTCAGGGCCCAGATCGTCATGTACAACCCCATGACCTATTTCATGGAACCCATGCACCAAATCTTTTACCTGAAAGAATGCCCCGATCTATGGTGGGTTGGGATGGCGGCGCTCTGTGCGTTCGCGTTCCTCACCCTCGGGGCGGTTACCTATCACCGTCTCAAACGCGGAATCGTGGAGAGATTGTAATGATGGACGAGAAAAACGCAATAGAAATCAGGAACGTAAGCAAATCGTTCAAGATCGATGTGGTCGACCCCACCGGTAAAAAGGGAATCCTCGGAAAACCCGTTGTAAAGACCGTACAGAACACCGTGTTCGAGGACCTGAACCTCGATGTCAAGAAAGGTGAGATCCTCGGTATCATCGGACACAACGGTGCCGGAAAAAGTACCCTTCTCAGTATCGCCGCCCGCATCCTCGAACCCGATTCAGGTACCGTAGAGACCGCAGGGAAGGTCGTGTCCATCCTCCAGCTCAGCATCGGTTTCAACCCCGACCTCTCCGGAAGGGAGAACATCTACAACAAGGCCGAGATGTACGAGATGACCAGGTCCCAGGTGGACGAGATCATCGAGGACATCATCGACTATTCCGGTGTGAGGAAATACATCGACAACCCCCTCAGGTCCTATTCCTCCGGTATGACCAGCAGGCTTGCGTTCGCCATCATGGTCCACCTTAACGTCAACATCCTCGTGGCCGACGAGGTCCTGAGCACCGGTGACGCTGGATTCTCCGCCAAGGCGACGGAATCCTTCAAGAAGTTCCTGAAGGACGGAAAGACCGTCCTGTTCGTCTCGCACAACATCGACTACCTCGAACAGATGTGCACCCGTGTCATCTGGATCGACGGCGGAAAGATCAGGCTCAACGGAAACCCCGAGGTCGTCTGTTCCAAATACAAGACCGAGACCCAGGAATCTTTCGAGATTGTATACGACTATGCGAAGAACGGTTTCAGCGACGCACAGTACAAGCTCGCGATCATGTACCGCGACGGAGTGAAGGTCGAACAGAACCTCGAACTTTACAGGGAATGGATCAAGACCGCGGCCGAGAACGGCAACATATTCGCCCAGGCCGCATACGCCGACATCCTCATGGAGAGCGATGACGAAGCCGATAAGGACCTTGCCGTAACATACTACAGAGCGGCTGCCGAAAGAGGTAACGGAGAGGCCCGTATGAAACTCGCGGCGATCGTCGGTGAAGGCAGCAGTCTCGCCGAGGACCGTGCGGAGATCCTCGATATCTGCAGGCAGCTTGCGGAGCTCGGAAACCCCGTGGACATGAACAGGTACGCAAGCATCCTCATGACCCTTGCCAAGAACGACAACGACAAGGCGGAATCGTTCAAATGGTACCTCAAGGTGGCCGAATACGGAAGCCCCGACGCGATGCTCCAGGTAGCCACCATGTACCAAAGCGGTGTCGGTACCCCCAAGGACAACAAGAAATACGTCGAATGGATTTTGAAGGCCGCCGATTTCGGACACCCCAAGGCACTGACGACGGCCGGAGACATGTACCTCGCAGGAAAACTCGTCCCCCAGGACAAGGCGAAGGCTCTGGAGATCTACACCAGGCTCGCCATGCAGGGTTCCGCCGGAATGCAGTACAAGATCTCCACGATGTACCGCGACGGTGTAGGTACCGAGAAGAACGAGAAACTCGCCAACTTCTGGCTCAACACCTATGGTAAATGCCGTATCGCAAGCTATCAGCTCCAGGTCAGACCTCTTCTGAAACTCTGCGATATCAAGACCAAAGCCAACGCCAAGACCCTTACCGAAAAGGCATATGCGACCTACAACCAGAGCGCCCTCGCCACTGTGACCAGTTGGGAGCTCGAAGGAAAATTCGCACCCAAGAACATAGAGAAGGCACGTGAGCTTTACATCAGGGCGGCCGATGTCATCGGAAAACCTGAAATTGCCTTGGAAGACATGTATTTCACCGGAAAGGTTTTCGACAAGAACCTTCCCGAGGCGCTCAGGATTCTCAGGAAATACAAGTACCTCGGAGACCACACGAACTACTTCCGTATGTACAGGATCCTCAGCAACCCCGACAACGGTGCCGAGACCGACATGGAAGAAGCCATGGAATACCTCAGGCTCGCGGTTCTCAGAGGAGACAAATATGCCATAGCCGAGAAAGAGAAACTCGACAAGGCCAAAGCCGAAGCCTCAGAGAAAAAAGACGTCACTAACGGAGCTGACGGCCCCGCTCAGCCTTCTGCACCTGCCCCTGCAAAACCCGCATCAGAAAACAAACCAGAAACCCCTCAGAACACCGAGGCGAAACAATGAAGATAACCGTAGTCGGAACCGGATATGTCGGACTGTCCCTTGCCACCCTTATTTCCAAGAAATACGAGGTCATCGCGGTCGACATCATCGAAGAGAAAGTCAAGATGATCCAGAACGGAGTGTCCCCCATCGTGGACAAAGAGATCCAGGAATTCCTCTCCAGCGGAGAACTGAACCTCAAAGCCACCACCGACATCTCCGAATGCAAAGGATCCGATTTCGTCATCGTGGCGACCCCCACCAACTACGACCCCGAGACCCACTACTTCAACACCAAATCCGTAGAGGGGGTCATCGCCCAGGTCAACCAGATCAGTCCCGAGAGCACCGTGGTCATAAAGTCCACCATCCCCATCGACTTCACCGTCAACCTCTGCAAGGATAAGGGTTACACCAACGTCATGTTCTCCCCCGAGTTCCTCAGGGAGGGTAAGGCACTCTACGACAACCTCCACCCTTCGAGGATCATCGCAGGTATCCCCTCCGAGAACCTCAGGGACAAGGCCGAGAGGTTCGTCAGGCTCCTTGCCGAATGCTGCATGGAAAAGGACGTCACGACCATGATCATCGGTTCCACCGAGGCCGAGTCCGTCAAACTGTTCTCCAACACCTACCTCGCCATGAGGGTCGCATACTTCAACGAGCTCGACATGTTCGCCCAGATGCACGGGCTCAACGCACAGGAGATCATCACCGGCGTGTGCCTCGACCCCAGGGTCGGATCCCATTACAACAACCCCTCCTTCGGATACGGCGGATACTGCCTCCCCAAGGACACCAAACAGCTCCTTGCGAACTACGAGAACGTCCCCAACTCCCTGATCACCGCCATCGTCGAGAGCAACAAGATCAGGAAGACGTACATCGCGGACGAGATCGACCGTAAGATCGGAAGAAGAGAGGGAACCGTCGGTATCTTCAGGCTCATCATGAAGTCCGGATCCGACAACTTCAGGGAGTCCTCCGTTATGGACATCATGAAGGACCTCGCTTCCAGAGGCCTGAAGATCGTCGTCTACGAACCCACTGTCAAGGACGCTGTGTTCGACGGATGGGAGATCGTCAACGACCTCGGCGAGTTCTACAAGAGGTCCGATGTGATCCTCGCCAACAGGATCACCGATGACCTCAAACCCTACACAGACAAGGTCTTCTGCAGAGACATCTTCAACAGAGACTGAATCCCCCGCCGGGGCACATCCCCGGCACCCTATACTACCACAGGCTTTCGAATGACCCTCCTATCCGTATTAGTCCCCGTATACAACAGTCACGATTATCTAGAGGAATCGCTGAACAGCATCCTTACACAGGGCATAGTGGACATGGAGATCATCTGTATCGACGATTCGTCCACGGATGACTCCTTAGACATTCTTAGAAGATATGCGGACAAAGACCCCAGGATCAGGATAATCTCACAGGAACACAAGGGGGCTGGGGCCGCCAGAAACAGGGGGATTGAAGAGGCCAAAGGAAGGTACATCCACTTCATGGATTCCGATGACTGGTTGGAAAAGGGTGCATATACTCTCATCCTCGGGCTCATGGAGCGTAGCGGGGTCGACGTATGTGTCTTCCAGAGATTCCATTACGACTCCGTCACGGGCAATAACACGGTCCACAGAAGGGCGTTCACCCTTGACAACTACATCTCCAACATCGATACCGACCCCCTGTTCTTCATCCGCAGTCCTGTGGTACCTTGGAACAAGATCATCAGAAAGACCCTGATCGATGAACACAGACTCCGTTACGACGAACTTGTCTGTGCGAACGACCGTACGTTCTATTTCAGCCTTATACGGAACGCTAAATCGATAATGATCAACAAGGAATGTCTTGTACATTACCGCATAAACAATTCCAAATCGTTGATCGGAACCACACGTTCGCTCAATTACGAATGCCATTTCGAAGCATATGAATCCACAATGAAACACTACGAGGATATGAGCGAGGAGGTCCGCATGGCCCTCATGGACGTTTCGTTCATAGACATGTTGGGATTCTTCGAAAAAGCAAGCGTCGTATATCAGGCGAAGATCTATTCCCAGTTACATAACTTCCTCAAAAAGGTGGATCTGGAGAAATTCAGAAGCAACGCCATGAGGTATGTCTGGTTCTATAAATTCGAGTTCATCAAGAAACATGCTTTCGGTTTCCCTGTCCTATTAGGGTACAACTACGAAAGAAAAGTAATAAACCACATGTCCAACAAGCCTTTTGAAAAGAAGGCCAAAGAACATAGAATGATAGACGGGTTGATCGTTTCGTTCACCACCTACAAGGAACGTACGAAATACCTTCCCACGGTATACAAAAGCATACTCGGACAGACCTACGTTCCTGAGAAGACCATCTTATGGGTCTCCAAAGAGGAATACGATCCGGACAACCTGCCTTATGTTTTCAAATGGTGCATCAGAAACGGATTGGAAATAAGATTCGTGGACGATGACCTGAAAAGCCACAAAAAATACCTGTACGCGATGCAGGAATATCCTGATAAAACGATAATCACAATCGATGACGATGTCGTCTATGACAACAAAATGATCGAAAAACTTTGGGAGGCCCACGAGGCATATCCTGAAGTTGTGATAGGTTCGAGGGTTCACAAGATGGCCGTTTCCGAAGACGGGATCGACAAATACGACGAATGGACCCTTAACGACTATACATTGTACTATAAACCGTCGAACCTAGGCATGGCCACAGGCGTCGGAGGGATATTGTATCCTGCAGGCTGTCTTCCCGATATAGCGTTCGACAAAGAGACGATCAAGAAGATCTGCCTCTATGAGGATGACCTGTGGCTCAAAATGATGGAGATGTGCAACGGGGTCAAAACCATGTCCGCCGACATGGACCTTTCCCTGAACTATATCAAAGGCACTCAGGAACAGGGATTGTACCACAAAAACATCAATGACGGTAAGAACGACAAGGCCATAAGGTCCATCCTCGACTACCTGGAAGGGAAGAACCTCGACCCACTCAAGAACATCTACGATTCCGATTTCGTAGAGAAGGACTACCTGGGACTCATCGTGGATTTCCGTAAAGACGTGGATATAAAATTACTTGTATCGATCTGCAACGCATTCCGTTCTAAGATCAAGGCCATATGCTATTACCTCACAGACAATGAAACGGAAAAAATGCTTATCGAGAAACTCGATCCCACCGAATACACCATCGTGAGGCCTGGGGAGATCAACAATCTGCCATTGAACAGCCTCATTTACGTGTCGGGATGTACAAGGATATTGTATCTGGAACCCAACCTTATCCATGATGCGGACGAGTTCATCGAGATAATCGAATCCCTATCATCCAAGACAAACAGTCTACACATATCCAAGGAACTGCATGAACTGTACGGTATAGAACAGAAAAATGATGATTTCGATCTCAGGTGCACCGTGATAAATGCGAAATGCATCAAAAACTCGGGACTGCAACACCTTAATGACAGATTCTCCAGAGACCTGTTCAAAATATACCTCTCCAAGAAGAAAGGTCAGACGCTCAGGTCGGAAAGACTCGATCCCACCCTGTACAACTCCGAATCCCTGTATAACATCAGGGCTATCGTCAAAGACCTGGAGATCGATCTTGAAATGCCCGATGACGACATATGCCGTTACCTCAAGGGAGATTCCGATGAAAAGTACACCCTGCTCGATAATGACTGCAGATTCCCAGCGATACCTTACGGCTTGGTCCCCAAGAGGTGTCCGATATGTAAGACGGCAGCGTTCCATTTCACACTGAGCGGACCTTACCCTAGGGACAATGCGAAATGTCCTATCTGTGATTCGTTGGAATTCCATAGGGCGATGTCGCTTGTATCCTCCAATTCCTTGAAACACAGTACGTCGGATTCCGACTATAAAGACAAGGATGTGAAGATATACTACGTGAACTATCCTGAAAAGTCCAAAGAGGCTTTGGAAAAGTCCAACATAATAGGAATCGGCCTTGACGATATAGATAAGGTGGAACCGATAACCCTAATCAACCTCTGCCATGTGTTCAATATGGATACTAAGGATAGGTTCCAAAACATCCTGAAATCCATAAGCGACAAGATGGTGCAGGGTGGATACCTGATCCTGTCCGAACCTATAGAGAAAAAATCCAATGAAATCCCTGTAGTGAAACATCTTGACATGGATATCTACGAAACCATCAGGTTCCTTAACAGCCTGGGTTTTAAGACAGAGGCCCATCTTATCAATGACAAGCTGCCGTTGAACCGTATTGTATATTCTTCACTTTATGCCAAGGAGACGGTCTTCATCGCTAAGTACATCGGCAAACCCGAAGCACGGTCTGTATCTCCCCAGGATTAAAGACGTGCAACACCCGCCCAATCTGATGGGATCTACTTCGTATGACGATAGGTCATACTTCCATCGGACCATATCGTTTCCAGGGAATCGCATCCCTGAAGCCCGTCCAGGACTCTTTTTCAAACCAACCTTGTCCCAGACGGGCTTTTCACATCCCAGAGACAGACTTGGCCGATACGTTCTTTACAGGATACCTTCGGACAGACGTCATGTCCAAGATTCCCAGTGTCCGTACCTGACAATCATCCGTACGCCATAAGAGTATTTAAAGCGAAGTGGGGGAGGTCACCGAAAGTGACCGAAAGTGAGATTAAAATGGAATTTCATCAAAATACAGACTGGATTTCACTAATCTCACATAAAAATCGATAAAACGATGAGTAATCCCTTCCCCTAAGGGAAGGGTAAGGGGTTTTACAGATCACTCATGCTTACTCGATAAGGACGAGCTTTGCCTTGAAGTCTGCCTTAGGCATGTCAAAGACAAATGCACCGTTCTCGTCGGCGGTGGCGATTACCGCTCCGGACTCATCGACAAGCTGGTACTGGTCTGCAGCGATGGTTGCATCGTAGTCTGCATCGGGGTAGGACTTGTCTTTGTTTCCGATCTTGAGGGTAAGGGTCCAGACGTCTCCGGGGAAGCTGTCCCTGGGCATCATGAAGTGGGTTCCGTCTACGTTCTCGTCGGACTTGATGACGAAGACACCGTTCTCGTCGGCGAGGTAGACGGGGACGTCGGCCTCGATGGTGAGGAGGTGCTTGAACTCGCCGTAAAGCCTGTTGTTCTCACCGACTCCGGTGAAGGCAAAGGTCTTTCCTGCGAGGAGTTCGGGGTCCTCGGAGAGGTAGATGAGAGTGCCGTCATCTGCGTAGAAGAGGCATCCCTGGAATGCGTTGTCTGCAACGGCTTCCTCGGCGGTGGAGTCAAGGAGGCCCATGGGGAAGGTCACGGTCTCGATGTAGAGGTATCCGTAGAACAGCTTGGCTCCGATGGCGGTGATGGAGTCATCGAAGAAGATGTGGGTGATACCGTCGACATAGGGAGCCTGGCGGTTTCCGTCGTAGTTCTTGTTGAAGTCCTCGAACTTGTTCCAGGGAGCATCTGCGGCCTTCTTGAAGTTGGCGATCTCAGATCCGCCGTTGGAGACGAAGGTGAGGGTGATGTCGATGGTGTTCTTGGGGGTGTTCACGAAGTGGACGATAGCGGTGACATCGTCGCCGTTGACTCCACAGTCGTACTCGATATCGTCGAAGCAGCGGAAGAAGTGGTTGTAGTATCCTCCGGAGACATCCTCCCAGATGTCGAGGTAGAAGGTGTGTCCAGCCATGTTGTCGTCGAATGCGAGAGGCAGGAATGCGTAGCGGAAGTTCTCAAAGCTGGCAATGGTTCCGACAAGCTCGTTGTCGACGGTGACGTAGTGTGCGTAACCAGTGACGAGGTCGCTGACGACACGGTAGTCAGTGCATGCGCTTGCGAAGTAGAGGGGGGTCTCGGAAGCCTCGAAGTAGATGGATCCGACACCGCAGTCGAACTGGTCGTCGCTTACGAAGGCGAAGTCACCGACGTAGGTGACGTCTCCACCGATGATGGCGGCCCAGCTGTCTGCGAAGCAGTCGAAGAAGGTCCATGCGGGAAGGTCTCCGGTGATGGCGTTGTAGTCTGCCATCGCACCGGCTCCGTAGACGTAGACGGTGTTGTCGATGACGTTGGTGAAACCGACGGTGTAGTCGATCTCGCTGTCAAGTCCGTAGGACCAGTAGACGTCGCCGGTGTAACCGAATCCGACAGTGGCCACAAGGTTCCTGTAGTCGGCTTTCTCGAAGACGTGTCCGCTGAGGACGTACTGGTCTGCAAGGGCGGTTCCCTTGGAACCGTCGAGGGCGTCGACGGACTCAGGGTCGTAGAAGTAGACATCGAATGCCCACTGGTGGCTGGTCTTGAGTCCTTCGCTGATGACGATGGTCTCGACGTTCTTGATTCCGTTGAAACCGTTGGTCTGGATGGTGGTCACGGTGTTACCCATGTAGATTCCGATGACCTCGGTGAGTCCGTAGAAGGAGTAGGAACCTACGGTGGTGATACCGGTGTAGGCTGCAACCTCGCTTTCGGGGGAGAGACCGTCGTAAGCCTCGATGACCATGTCGATGTTTCCATCGAAGGTGGAGGTGTAGTTGGGGATGATTCCGAGCTCGTGATCGAGGACGTTGAGGTCGCCGAGGACGTAGATGTACTTGATGGTACCAGCAAGGATGCTCCAGGGTGCGTCGGGGAAGTCAGAGTTCTTGACATCTCCGAACCTGTAGAGGTTACCGTTTCCGTAGACGACGAGGACCTCGAGGTCTCCGGTGTGCTCACCGTTCTCGTCGAAGACGTCCCAGTATGCGTCGGGTCCGGCCTTGGTCTTGTATGCGTAGACGGTGGTGTCGACGTTGACACGCTGTCCCTCGACGGAGACGTACTCGTTGGGAACTGCGGAGTATGCGTACATTGCGAGGTCGTAGAGGTCGATGTTCTCGTCGAGGACGTCCTGCACGAAGGTGAGAACCATGACGTTCTCGATCTCGACGAAGTCAAAGTATGCGGTGACATCGTCGGTGTACTCGTTGTAGTAGTAGATGGTGAGTTTGTGGTAGAGCTCGTCTACGACCTGGACGTCGAGTCCGTCGGGGTAGTCGGCGGTGTTGAGAGTGAGGACGTTGTCGGTGTAGAGCTCGTCGTCGACGTAGTAGAGAGCGTCGTTGACGATCCATGCCTGGAGAGGTCCGTAGTACTCGAAGACAGCCTCGGTTCCGACCGCGATGAGGTCGCCGCTGTTGAAGGTAGCGGAGAAGTACTCGGAGGGGTCGTTGGGGTAGTTGACGTTGTTTCCGTATGCGTAAGCGTCGATGACGTACTCTGCGGACTCGTCGTCTACGGGGTTGGGGCTGTAGGTGACGGTGATCATGTCGTTTCCGTCGAACCATTTGATGTATGCAAGGGTGTTGACGATGATTCCGGGTTCGTCGTCCTCGAAGACGAGTTTGACAAGCTCGGAGTAGTCGTAGGTCCAGTAGCCGCCGAAGATCCTTCCGGTGGTGTCGACGGAGATGACTCCGAGGAACTCCTTGAATCCGTAGGGGACCTTGAAGACGTGGTATACGACGGGGTCGTCTGCCTCGATCACAGGCTGGTCCTCTCCCTCGTAAGCCTCGGGGTAGGGGTCGATGATGATGAGGTAGAAGAAGTCGAAGGGGGTGCTGTCGGTGATCTCGATGGTGACATCAGCGGCAGGCATGTCGAAGTAGAAGTAGTAGTTGGTTCCGAAGTAGAACTTGTCATCGAAGAGGTTGTCCTCTGCGACGAGGTCGTAGTAGTCGAGCTCGACTTTTGCTCCGGTCTCATCGAAGTAGTAGATGGAGATGGCGAGCATGTCGTTTGCATCGACGATGGAGATTCCGTTGAGGAGGACCTCTACGGGGACAGCGGTTCCGACGGTTGCGGAGGGCTGTACCTCGATCTCGGATCCGGGAACGGGGTGGTCGCCGACGGTGATGGTGTACTCGTGGGGGATGAGGCCGTCCACAAGAAGGTCGACATCGTAGTCGGGCATTTCGAAGGAGAAGATACCGTCGATGGAGGAGATGACTACCTCGGATCCCTGGGGATCAAGGTAGAAGACCCTGAAGTCCTCTCCGAACTCGTAACCGTCGTTGGGGGTTACGGTGAAGGTGACCTCGTCTCCGAAGTGGTAGGGGTTGTCGATACCGTCGATGGTAACGTACTCTGCGGTCTCGTCGGGGACGTTGACGTAGTAGTTGTCGAGGGTAGTGAGGGCCTCGATCTCGATGTTTCCAAGAGGCATATCGAAGATGTAGACTCCCTCGATAGGCTCGATGGTCACGGGACGTCCTCCGTCGACGTAGTAGACGACAGAAGTGATGGTCTCTCCGGTGGGAGGGACGACGATGAATTCGAGAGTCTCCCCTGCAATGGCGCTGACGGGCATGTCGCTTCCGTCAAGGGTTGCAAAGTAGTCTACACTAGGGGTGTAGGTGATGCTGTACTCGGTAGCCTCGATAGGTGCGAGAACGACATCGATCTGGATGGGGAGCTGGGTGTAGGCAGAAAGATCGAAGGTGTATGCGTAGACATCGTTGGTTCCGGTGACGGGGTTGCAGGGTTCTGCCTGCTCGACACCGTTGATGCTAAGCTTACTGTCTACGTAGGTGAGAACATCGGTTCCGTTGACGGTAACCGTGATCACACATTCATCACCGTCGATCTGACCGTAGTGGAAACCCTCTTCGGGGACTGCGGTGACGGTGAATGCGCCGTCCTTGTAGGTGAACGATACGACTGCGTTGTCTGCATCTACAGTCGCGATGTAGCTGGGAGCTGCATCGGTGTCGGGAGCCGACACGACTGCTGCGCAGACTGCAATCATCGCCACAAGGAGAGCGAGGACCATAGTCATTTTTGCTTTCATTTCAATCACACTCCGGTAGGAAAAGGAACGCCACAACCTGCCGGCGGGTTGCGGAAGGTAACACATCGGCTCCGGCAAACACCATGGGTGTCTAACCGATCGGCACCCCCTTTTCCGTATCCGACTTTCGGATATCCGACCCATTGCATTCTATATAATAAAATATACGCAACATGGATTCGTTGGGCTTACGCGGCCACACCCCGTATATATACGACTAACGTGAAATAATTTAAAAGAAAACGAACGAAAACCCTTTGAAAGACGTGTCGTCACTCCCCGTAATCACAAGATGATTATGGAAAACTGGACACACATGTTTTATTAGTTATGAAATCAATGGAGGGAACGACTTTGTCACCCCGTCAGAGGTGTCGTCGGAGAGTTCCGTATGAGCAAACCGAAGGTTTCTGTGATCGTCCCAGTTTTCAATACCGAGAAATACCTCGGAGCATGCCTGAACTCCATCTCCAGGCAGTCCCTTGCGAACATCGAGATAATATGCGTGGACGATGGGTCCACCGATTCGTCCCCCGACATACTGAGGGAATACGCCGCCAGGGACCCCAGGATAAGGATCGTGACCCAGGAGAACAGGGGGGCCGGAGCTGCCAGGAACGCCGGAATGGACATCGCCTCGGGAAAATACTACTCCTTCCTCGATTCGGATGACTACTACGACACCGACATGCTAAGCCGCATGGTGAAGACCGCCGAGGACACGGGCGCGGAGGTGACCATATGCGGTTCGTACATCGTGAACGAATCCACAGGCGTGAAAAGCGAGTTCTCCAAATCGCTGCGTACCGAGATACTTCCGTCGGACTGCTTCTCCCCCTCGGAAATAAAGGACGATATCTTCGGGTTCAGCATGGGATGGGCCTGGGACAAACTGTTCCTGGCCGAACACGTCGACAGTCTCAGATTCCAGGAAATAGGGTCGAACAACGATGTCTATTTTGTTTTTACATCAATGGCCAGTTCCGAGAAGATCGCGATAGAGCACAAATCCCTGTGCTATCACAGAAAGAACACCAACAACAGTCTCCAGGACAGGATAGCAGAAACCTATGAGAACATATTCGTCTCCAGGAAGGCCCTTTACAAATCGTTGAAGGACTACGGACTGTCGGAGATGTACGGAAAAAGCTTCTTCACGAACCTGAAGGACAAGGTCATCCACTATGCCGGCCGCCTCAGACACACGGAATCGTTCGGAGACTATTGCGAATACCTGAGGAACGAGGTCGCACCCGTGTACGGAAAACGTCTCACAGAAGGGGATCCCGATATGGACCCGACGGTCACGTCCATACTCGAAGGCACGTACCACGTCCCCAGGACAGTCTCGGTCATCATCCCTGTTTACAACTCGGAGGAATACCTGAAGGATTGCCTCGATTCGGTCGTCTCCCAGGACATACCCGACCTGGAGGTCATCTGCGTGGATGACGGATCCACCGACGGGTCCGCCGGGATCATGGAAAAATACGCCTCCGACGACGACAGGATAAAGATCATCACCCAGAAGAACGGCGGTGCAGGCACTGCAAGGAACGCAGGTATCGATGCATCGGACTCGGAGTATCTTCTGTTCCTCGATTCGGACGATGTACTTGAAGAGAACTGCCTTTCGGCACTGTACAGATTGGCCGAAAACAGCCATGCGGAGATCCTCAAGACCAAATGCAGCGCCTTCGACGACAAGACCGGAGAGACCGTCGCTAACGACCTTTACGAACTGAACAACGTGAAAGAAAACATGTTCATGAAGGTCACCAGCCTGTCCAAAGCCCCCACGACCGTCATAAACAGCCTCCCTGCGGTCCCTTGGAACGGATTGTACAGTTCCGAGTTCGTGAAGGAGAACGGCATACGTTTCAACGACCTCGCATGTGTCAACGACAGGTCGTTCCATGTGGCCACCGTGACCAGGTCCGAACGCATATTCCTGGCAGACATCCCCATGGTCCGCCACAGGGTGAACAACGGGTCCTCATTGATCGGAGGCCGTTTCGACCACTTCGACTGCGAGTTCAGATCGTTCGAAATTATAAGGAAAGATGTGGAGGACGTTCCGTCCGAGCTCAAATCACGTATACTGAGGAACGAGCTCGGAGATGTGTTCGGATGGTACTCCAAAGCCTGCGACCAAGGCAGGAACGATGAAAACCTGGCCCGGATGATGGAAAGGTTCGTGATGGGTCTCGATGTCTCCGAACTCGGCAACCTCAACAGATCCTCTTGGTACAAGGCGTACATCAAGATACTCTACAACATCCTCAGACCGATGGAGAACCCTCTCGACGAGGCACCGGAGGCCATGAGACACATCCTTATGAGGGAGCTCTTCTCCGGGGAACTGGGAAGGGTGTACTCCGGAAAGACCACCGACCCCAACGTGTACACCGCACTGTTCTATTACATGCTCGCGTCCAAGTACAGACCGTCCTACAGGAAGGAACTGTGCGATTCCCTCATCAAAACAGGGGATCCAGACTATTGTAAAGATGCATTTGACATCTGTAAAGACTCGGACGACGACAGATTGAAGGCAATTCTGGCGAGGATGTACTTCAAAGGTATCCACGTCGAACAGGACCTTGCCAAAGCGGCGGAACTTCTGGAACCTCTGTACAGGATCGATTCAGGTATCGCCAGGACCTACACAAAGGTCTTGGACGCCATCGGGACCGCCGAGTCCCGGAAAAGGTCGCTTGACATAAAGATCGAGCTCGGTCAGGACGAGAAGTATCTAGAGAAGATGTGGAACAGCGGCGATGACATGGAAATCTTCAAAGAGATCGTCACGGTCGGAGCGGACAGGAAGAACCCGTTGGCGTGCGGATACCTCGGAAGGATGTACGCGTCCGGGAAATCGGTCGGGGCCGACCTCGACAAGGCGGCCGAACTCATGGGCAAAGCTGCCGACGGCGGTGTGGAATGGGCCGCAAGCGAGGTCCTGAACATACTGTGGAAACTGGGTGACCGCGGTTCGGTGACCGAGATGCTCATCAGGGCACAGCCTTTGGCCGACAAGGGGAACAAGAACGCCATATCCCACATGGCCAAGGCGTTCAGATACGGCAAAGGGACCGAATGCGACCTTGAATACGCCGCAGAGCTCCTCAGGGGCATCTACAAAGGTAACAAGGGATGGACCAGGGAACTGGTCGAGGTCCTCAACGAGATGGGAGACGAAGCCTCCCTGGAAGAAGCAAACGAGATCATGGAAACAATGAGAGAGAACGGAGAGATGTAAAATGGAAAAGATAAGCGTCAACGTATTGGGAAGCACCGGAATCAAGAACGCGTTCGATTCGGACGAATCCTTCGAGGTCCTCACGTTCTCGGGAAGGACGTTCCCCCTGTTCACCGAACGCCCGGACGATTTCCCCACCATCAAAGCCTCCGAAGTCCCGTTCAAGAGCAAGGAGGGAAGGATAGCCATAGCCCGCATAGTCAACGGAAGCGGCAGAAAGGCGTTGGTGAAGGAGAAGGGAGACTGGATCGTCGTCGACGGTACCGCCCTGACCCAGCCCGTGGCCATGATCAAGGGTAAAGGGAAGACCAGCTACCTGCAGGTCCCCCCGGCATACAGCGACACCATAGAGGAACTGGTGAACAAGCACCCCGCGTTCGCGGGATACACCTTCGAGAAGGTGGACGCCGTCCCTGACTACAAATCGCTCATCAGGGCGTTCTCCGTGTTCCTCAGAAGATATTGGAAGAAGAACATCGTGATCCTCGACCTCTCCCCCTCCTTCCTTATCAAAGACAAGAACGGGAACCTCGTCCCCACGAAACCCGACATGGAGGCGGAGGACCACAGGAGGACGGCCCTGAGGAAGCTCGGCAACATGCTGAAATGCAAGACCATAAGCGTCCCCTGCGAGGTCGTCGGTACCGGAATGTTCGACTACACCCCCGAGGCGTACGGGTACATCCTATCCAAAGTCCGTGCCGAGATGGAGGGCACCGAGGAAGACCCCGCCCTCCTCGACAAGGTCGTAGAGGCCAACGTCCGCGAATACCCCGACATCAAAGGCATCATGGACAGGGACAGGAAGGCCGTCCTGGAAGAGTTCAAGACGGCCTACAGGAGCAGGAACAACACCGACAGGGAAGTGGCATACACCATCGCCAGGTCCCTTTCGTACCTCGGTTCCCCCGTGGCGTTCCATTACCTCGGTCTGATGTACAGATACGGGAAATACGTGAGGAAGAGCAAAGCCCATGCGATATACTGGCAGAGAAGGGCCGTCGATTCCGGAGTGGACGCGGCCAGGAACGAGCTTTTCGACCTTCTCTGGACCGAGAACGGAGCCTACGACGTGGAGATGGTGAACCTCATCAGGAACACCTACACACGCAAGGCGGCGGTCATGGCGAACATGGCGAAAGCCTACCTCCATGGAAGAGGTGTCGACAAGGACGTCGCCAAGGCGGAGGAGCTCTACAGGAAGGCGGAGACCATGAACGGCGGAGACCCCACCCTCGGCATCATGGACGTCCTCTGGGAGATCGGGACCCCTGCGGCCCTCAACGAGCTCAAGGAACGCTGTGACAGCAACGGCTCATACAAAGCGAAGACCTACCTTGCAAGACTGTTCGCACAGGGGACCGTCGTACCCAAGGACCTCGATGCCGCCAAAGCACTCCTTGACGAATGCATCGCGAACGGATACACCAAGGCCGACGAGGTCCGCCGCGAGATATTCGAGGCTGCCGTTGAGGACAACGAAACCGGCCTTTCGGACATCGTCAGGTCCGACCTCATGTCCTTCGACAGACATCTCCTCTACATAGGTAACGAGAACCCCGACCTCAGGAAGTACGCCGAGGACAGGAACGTCGAGTTCGTCACCGAGAACTTCACCAAACACAGGAACGCATACCTGGTCCTCGACATGAACAAGCTCACCGAGAGCCAGAAGTTCCCCTATGACGCCCTCATCGACAGGAAAGGGAACGACCGCACGTTCATGTTCTGCGATTACAGCGTGCTGGACGACAAGAGGAAGGAATACCTCAGGATCGTCATCTTCCGTCTCCTCGCCAAACACCCGGGGATCCACGTGGTGCACACCGACGTAGACGATTTCGAGACCATACTCGACAGGACGATCGCACAGCACGAGGAGAAGGCCCTTTCCGAGTTCGACGTAGAGGCCTGCGTGGAGGAAGGGACCCTCAAGGCCAGGATCACCATCAGGCCCACCCTGGAACACATGACATCCGTCATGAAATACCGCTTCCAGGTGTTCCGTGACAACGTCCTCGTGCACGACGCCCCCCTGCAGGAGGTCCCCCTGTTCGAGACCAACGTGAAGGAGGACGGGCTCTACACCGTCAGAGGATACCTCGTACGCGACGTGTGCGGTTCCGGAAAATACTCCAACGCGGTCAGCCACTTTTCCGACGAGTTCAAGGCCGAGGCGGACAGGCTCCTCGACGGGGACGCGGTCTTCGACGAGATACAGGTCATGCCCCAGAGGAAGCCCTTCCAGGACCTCGTCCTCCACGTCATCGGTGACGGAAAGCCGATGGACGACCTGATGGCCGGCGAGGGTCTGAAGAACTTCGCCAGGGCGGACATCCGCAACATCGGTAAGATAAACATGTACAGCGAGGATTGCGTGTCCACCGCGTTCCAGACCCAGGCGTTCTCCGGAATATACAGGTACAACGACAGGATCGTCACCGACGGCAGTTCGAACGTCACCCTCTCCAACGCCGACTACGGATGCTTCACCTGTCTCAGGCACAACCGCCGTTTCAACACCGTGACCTTCTTCAAGGACTTCTGCTCCTACGGAAGGATCTTCATGTACCACGTGGAGGGAAGTACCGAGTACATCTTCAGCAACCGCTACATCAGGCTTCTGAAGACCCTCAGGTCCCTCGGAAAGACACTCACCTTCGACAGGGAGAAGGCATTGGCGGGGCTCAGTTCCGACGACAGGCTCCTCATGCAGAACTTCGTCCACGGAATGGACGTCAAGGAGATCCAGCAGCTCGACCCCTGCGGACAGGTCCACGTTTCGTTCAAGGGAGTTGTCGTGGAGAACAACACCGCCGTGCACGAGGTCCTCCAGGACAGGCAGTACACCCGCGATTCCCAGTACGGAAGGATCCTCTCCAACGCCAACAAGGAGGTCAAGGAAAACGTGACCGCCGCACTGAATACGTTCGGAAAGGTCGAACAGGAGGTCACCGGAGGACTGGACAGCAGATGCGTCCTTTCCGCCGTCATGTCCACGAAGGCCCCCAGGGACAGTGTGATGCTCACCGTAGACGTAGAAGACCCCGCAGAAGCGGAGATCGCCCTCGAGGTGTCCGCGATCAGCGGTTACGGATTCGAGGACGAGTGTGTGAAGTCCGAGGAACTGGATCCCGCGAAGACCGAGATGGAGTGCAGGAACCACTACCTCGGTACGATCTACACATACGATGTGCCCAAGGTACGCAACGAGAAGATGGTCTGCAGACTGACCGGAGGCACCGGGAACGCGTTCTGCAGGCCCGAGTACAGCCGTTACCACTTCGGAGACGTCGGGGAGCTCAGCAAGGACAGCCGCGAGATGGCCGAGGCCGTATGGCAACACCTCTGCGAGGACATGGTGCTCGATTCCGCCGAGGCCGGAAAGACGTTCGTGGACAGGCTCACCGAGGAGCTCGAGAGGGTCGACATCAACAACCCCGTCGGAAAATACGACATGCTGTACTTCTACTACCGCAACAGCTACCTCTTCGACCCGTATATGGACGCCGTCAACAACCTCCTCAAATGGATGCCTCTCCAGAGCTCCAACCTGTTCAGGGCCTACAACCAGACCCACGACAGTTTCCGTAACTCCAGGATGGAGATGGAGATGATCGGGTCCCTGGCCCCCTCCCTGACCACCGTCGAATACGATTCCGAAAGCGATACAGCGGTGTTCGAGAGCGTCCGCGACGACCTGTTCACCCCTGTGGAGAAAGCACCTGCGGTCGACATCGAAAAGACGGTTGCGGAATGGGGAGCCGCCAACAGGAAACGCGGATGCGGTCAGACCCCCGCCGCCTGCGAGGATATCGGCGAGAAGCTCATGAACGCCCTCAGGGTGCTTTCAAAACTCGACGGAGGATACTTCAGGGAGAACGCAGGATACGCACTGGTGTATTACGCCTTGCACAATGCCAAGGATTACGATGTCCTTGAGACCATGTACCGCAAGATCGTATCCATCATCGACCAGTACAGAATGATCGAATAATCGCCCTGAAACCAAAACATCTTACCCTGTCCCGAAAGGGATGGGGCCTGTTTTTCAGACAGAATAGGAATATAGACCCCCTTTCGGTAAGATGTTCCCTGAAAAGACCGTGTACGTCCATCCCTATTCGACCGAAATACGAACGGAATGGATAGGTATTTCCATCGAAAAATCAGCGATCGATGATCTCTGACGTTATCTTGGGTGTTTTCAGGTAGAACGCAACCCCGTACAGGATAACCTTGCCTTTCAGTCCACGGTAGTATTCCTTATCGTGGATCTGTTTCAAGGCCTCTTTGGACACAGAATCCCAACGGTCCTTGTCGGACGTCTCTTTGACCTCGATTATGACGTGGGGTGTGTTCCCACGGACGCATCTCATCATTATGTCCGGATATCCGTCGCCGCCTTCGCGGTCGGTGGTTATGTCGTAACATGTAGCGGCGGCCGTCAATAGACCAGCTAGGAACGCATGATGGGTCTTCCCGTCGCCAAGATGTCTTACACTGAGGATAGTGTCTGTCAAGGCTCCCAGATGCAGCCCCATTTTCTCAACGTCACACCTCAGGAGGGCGTTCATGAACTTCGGAACGTGCTTGTCGTCGGATATAACCCTCTTCAGCATCTCGTAAGAGAAAACCGAGCATAGCTCCCTGTTGGGGATGGACAGGGACACGTCGTCGTCCTCGTCGCGGACGGCGTTCAGATAACCGGACATGGCCATGACCGAGAACAGAGTGTCCGAATCGGTGGTCAGTTGGGAATAGGCCACGGTCTCGTTCATCTGGATCGTCACGGGATCCCTTCTGCCCAGTTTTTCCAGGTTGCCGTAGGTCTTGATGTCCGCATTGTCCAGAAGCCTGGGGATTATGTCGTTACCGCTGGTGCTGGCCCAATACGCCTTGGCGACGAAACCCTCGTCGACGTAGTTCAGGACGCTCCAGGGGTTATACACGTCGGCGTTGCCGAACCTGTAACCGTCGTACCAATCTTTGGCCTCCCCGTACTTCTCGGGATGGCCGTAGTCGGAGCACAGCCTCTCCACCTCGGGGCCGGTGAAACCGAACCTCTCGCCTGAACGGGCGGACAGGATGTTGTCCACCTTCAGGTTGTTCA
>JAKSHW010000240.1 GCA_024399195.1 archaeon
ATCTTGTTCGTTTTTTCCTGTAATGTCCTTTTTGAGGTTGTTAATACAATCCCAATTTACCAAGTCTAAATACGCTTCTAATAGCGAGTCCATTATCGAGGGATCTATGCCGAGTGCGTACGATTTGTAATACTTTGTCAATTCTCTGATCAGATCATCGGAATCAAGATTATGTTCTAAGAAACTCTTTGTAAATTCCTTTTCCGATTTATCGACTGACACCCCTTCTATTGCCAATGATGTTATACCCTTATCTAATTCATGTTCTAAATTATACATCCAGCACTCTCTCGATAAGGTATGGGTGTGTGTATATAAGCGTTTTATCGGTGTTTTATGGAGGTTGGTTTAATTACTATACAGTATATTTAGCAGGTTAGATAATAATTTAATTTAAATATAAATTTTATAATAAAACTATGTATATTTAATTTAATATGAAAAATGCCGGGTCTCCCCGGCAAGTGGTTTCAGGATTCCCAGGTCTGTTTGATCCCGTTCTCGGAATCGGACTTGAGCTCTTTGTCCATCCTCTTCTTGGAGAACAGGACGGAGTCCATGAACGCGACCCAGCAGACCTCGACGACGATGGATGCGGCGATGGCGACCATTGCGGACCCGATGGCGGGACCTGCGAGGACGGAGGTGCAGAGGGCGAGTGCGATACCCTTGTTCTTGTAGGATATCATGAGGATATCGGTGACCCTGGTGGACCATGCGAGGTCTTTCTTCTTCTCTATGTACTCGGTACCGAGTCCGAGACCGATATCCCTGAGGGCGGCGATGACCATGAAAACACCGAGGACGACGAGACCGGCGGCCTGGAAGTTGGTGGAGCTGACGGAGAGCCATACAAGGAACGCGATGATGCAGTTGAGGACGATGGACATCTTCTCCCTGTCGATCTTGAACCTGGTGAGGAGCCTGGATGCGACGAGGGGTACACCGATGATCTCGATGACGGTGATGACGACGTTCCACATGTCGACGCTCTTTCCGAGGGTGATCCATACCACGAACGGGATCCAGAGGAGAGCGGCGACGTACACCACGATGGTGGACCTGAGGGCGTGCTCGAGGTTTCCTCTGAGGATGAGGGAGAGGGGACCCACGGATGCCGCGAAGGGGGTGGCTGCGAGGAAGACCAGTCCGACGGCGTACTGACCGTATCCTTCGACGTCCCTGAGGAGATAGTAGGCGATGAGGGGGATGCTTCCTGCGACGAGGAGTCCGAGCACGATGGCCCTGATACAGGATTTGTAGTTTTCGACGGGGTTCAGGTTCCTGTAAGGGATCCTGGAGAGGGTCACGGTCATCATACATGCGAGGAGGAAGACCGTGATGTTACCGCGGGTACCGCTGTTGAGGGCACCTCCCACGGCGAAAATGTCCGAACATACGCCGGAGTAGTTGGTCACGAGGGACACCACGAGGGCGAGTCCCATCATGAACGCCGTACTGCACAGCAGGGTTTTGACTTTCATTGGGCCTGAAAGGATGGGTTGTGTTTATAATGATTTCCTGATAAATGGGATATTTTTATCGTTTATCGATATATTCATCCTGTTTATCGGTATATCTGTGTTCATCTGCGGTAGGTCTTGAACTCATCGTGTCCTTCTTCCTGTCCGTCGTCGTCCACGTATTCCAGGATATCCCCGGGTTGGCATTTCAACGCCTTGCATATCCCGTTCAGGGTGGAGAAGCGTATGGCGCAGATCTTCCCGGTCTTGATGTTGGAAAGGTTGGAACTGGAGATGTCCACGAGTCCGGCGAGTTCGCCGAGGGACATCTTCCTGTCCGCCATCACCCTGTCCAAACGGAGTATTATCGCCATGTGGGACACCTTCAGAGGGTACGGTCCGATTCCGACTGCAGGACATACCCGTAACGTACTATCAATGCGAAACAGTACATCACGGTGCCTATGAGGAGACATCCGAACAGCATGAACAT
>JAKSHW010000241.1 GCA_024399195.1 archaeon
ACTATCATCTCTATGCCGTGGGCGTAGATCTCTGACGTGGGGGCCCCGGCCTGTATGGCCTCGGTCATGTTCCCCATATAGTCGGGGATCCTCAGGTCGAGGTAGACCTGTAGCATGATGAACCCCGCGCATATGGCCGCTGTCAGCCACTGTTTCCTTTCCATGTACTTCAATATCACGTATCGCACCGTAGAATGGATGATACATCCTTACATACTATAATAATGTATGATATACGACAATAACACATCCGCCTAGGCGTCCGGATCCATAGCCCGTCCTGTTGCGGTACGGATTCGCATAGATAATCCTAAGTTGCCTTAGGATTTTTTTTGTTTCATTGGACTATCCTAAGTTAACTTAGGAAAAACTGCATTACGGGGCCGACGGTTCAACGACCGAGCAACCAGTCCACGATATTGATCACTTCAATGCCGTCATAGGATCCGAGACCCAGACGGTCCAAGGTGAGCACTTTCTTACGGTGGTTGTCGGCAATCTTGCCGTAGGGGCGGAATTCCCGCTCCCTGGTGTCTTCCGACATCAGTGTCTGCGTCACCTGGTAGTATTCGGTCACATCCCCATCGGATGCAGTGAAGTCCACTTCGTAGTCCCTGTAGCTGCCGATACGTACGACGGGGTATCTGCGACGGAGTTCCATGTATACGATGTTCTCCAACGGTCTGCTTATGTCCGGTGTGCCCGCCCCTCTCATCAGGACCCTGCGCATCCCTATGTCCGTGACGTAGTATTTCCCTTTGGACCGCAGTATCTTCCTGCCTACGATATCGTACCTCTCACAGTATTCGAAGAGATGGGCCGACACCATCCCATCGACGAACCTCTGCACGGTGGGATAGCCAATGCCGAGGTCGTTCGAGATATTGTCGACGTTCGTGTTGTTCCCGATGTTGGTGTAGAGGTATCTTGCGATCGATACCACCTTGGACACGTCCTTGCTTCCCGTGTGGGCGAGGACGTCCTTCACCAGGACCGTGTTGAAAACGTCTTCCAACTGTCTTTCACAGAGCTCCGCACCTCTGACCGGTTCGATCACCGGCAGCGAACCGTAGCGTAGGAACTCGTCGAACCTCTCGTATGTGTCCCCGGGGCTGAAGGTAAGGTACTCCTTGAACGACAGGGGTTGTACCTCGATCTCCACATATCTGCCGGATATCTTGGTGGCGAGCTCGGACGAAAGCATTTTGGAACTCGAACCTGTGATGTACACATCGCAGTCCCTCCGTGCCACCATCTCGGCCACTACCCTCTCCCACCCTTCGGCTTCCTGTATCTCGTCGATGAAAATGTAATGGACATCACCGTCCGAGAGCCTTTCATGGATGAGTTCCTTGAGGTCTTTCCAATCCATTTCCTCGTCCAACAGGTCGAGGTCGAGGAAAACCACGTCGTCCTCACCATCCAACGTGTTCCTGAACTGCTTCAGAAGCGTGGATTTCCCCGTACGGCGCATACCTGTTATGACCTTGACGAGATCGGTCTTACCTTTGGCGGCGTTCAACAGCCGAAGCTGTCTTTCCCTGGGGACTTCCATGTTTCTGTATCATCGATTCGATATATAATCCTAAGTTGTCTTAGGATTTTTCATGATAAATCGAATTATCCTAAGTTAACTTAGGAAAATCTGAAATGAATAGGTATGACGGAGCACTACGTCTGTAGTATGACATCTGTTGTGTGACGGATACAGAGGTCGTTCTCGAAGGGCCCTTGTCATGTACGGCCCGTAATGTCCCTTGCATCGGAAGACACACAACGGCGGAGGCCGTCGTCGTACAACGTGGGCGGACTCCGATCTACCGGACGTATTGTAAACGGTTTGTACCGTATCGGGGTGCGGTCCCCGATACAGGTAACCTCAGTCATTGAAGGACTTGTGGCTTACGCAGAAATTGACGAATGGGGCGGTGGCGGTGAAGTG
>JAKSHW010000242.1 GCA_024399195.1 archaeon
ATCGAGTAGGAGGCGGGGTCTCCCCGCCGTCCTCTCCGGCCACCGAGCGTACCGTTCGGTACTCGGCGGCTCCGCGACATTCGCCTACGCCTTCTCCAGAAAATACATACCCATCGATTCGAGGTGTGCCCTGTCCAGGCCCCGTTCCATGACGCTATGCCACGATGCCTTCCAGTAGCTTTTGCAATAGGCCACCGACCGACAATCGTCCATCCATTCCTTGGGAACGGCCCCTGGGACGGGGCACAGATATTCGGGACACAGCTTCGCCAGTTTCCTCACCCTGTTCCTCGGGGTCTTCCACTGTTTGAACAGATACTGCCTTATCCTCCTGGATATCCACGAGTCCAGTTCCCTGCGTCTGTGGAGGCCCAGACCTATCCCGAAATACCCCGCCCAACCGCGTTCATAGCTCTTCAGTTCCGCTATGACCGTGTCGACGCTGACCCCGCGGCTGCGTTTGGTCAGTGCCCTGACACGCTCCTTGAACCTTTTCACCGACTTCGGGTGTACGACTATGCCGTACACGGCGTTTCGGTAGAGCCTGAATCCCAGGAACTTGACCGCGGTGACCCTGTCGACCACGGTCTTGTCCTGGTTCACCCTGAGCTTGAGCACCCCTTCGAGATAGCGTGTCACGGATTCCCTGACACGTAACCCCGCACGCAGGGATTTCACGAACACAAGGGCGTCATCGGCGTATCTCGTATACCTCAGACCCCTGCTTTCGAGAAGTCTGTCGAACCTGTCGAGATAGATGTTGGAGAGCAGAGGACTCAGCGGGCCCCCTTGTGGGGAACCTTCCCTCGTTTCCACGTACAGCCCGTCGGGCAGTACGACACCGCTCCTCAGGAACGCCTTCACCAAGGCAATCAGGGCCTTGTCCTTTATACGCTCCCTCAGGATGTTCATCAGTATGTCCTGGTTCAACGTATCGAAGAACTTGGCGAGGTCCAGGTCCACCACATAGCGGTACCCTTCCTCGAAGTATTCCTTCGCCTTCCTGACGGCATCGTGGGGACTACGACCGGGGCGGAAACCGTAGCTGGTCTCCGAAAAGGTAGGGTCGTAGATCGGCACCAACACCTGGGACACCGCCTGCTGTAGCAGGCGGTCCACGACCGACGGTATGCCGAGGTTCCTCGTTCCACCGTCGGGCTTCGGTATCTCTTTGCGTCTGACAGGCATAGGTTTGTATTTTCCTTTCCTGACCTTGTCGGCCAGTTCGGTGAAGTTTGACTCCAACCAGGGGCCCAGTTCATCGACGGTCATGCCGTCGACCCCGGGTGCCCCGCGGTTGGATACGACCTTCTTGAGAGCCAGGCCCATGTTTTCGGGCGACAGGACATCTTCAATCAGGTCGGCGTAGACGGTCTCCGAACCGTTATCCGTAGAGCATACGCTGTCCGCTTTCCGCCGCCCTTCGGTTTCCGACCTATCCTCGGCGATTAAGCTTTCCAATGTTTTCTGTTTTCCACGCATATGTTCCCTTCCTTCGTTCGAGACCATTGTCTCGGTTCGGTGCTTCCCCTGAACCTCCCTCATGGACGTTCCTTCGGGTACTACCACCTCAGCTGCCATCCTGTATCCTCGGCCGACCCTTCGCAGGGTCGGTTGCACCCCCTTTCGACTCGGTTGGTGCATGGACACAGGACTTCCCCGGGTAAGGACTGAATCTTTCACCGCATACAGCCGTCACATCTACCATGACATTTCCGTGCAGTCTTGGATTTTGTTCGCATGCGGAAACTCATCCAATGCCATGGCCTCATGTGCTTCTTGTTCATCGGCCCGCGGATTCGCCTCATCCTTCCTTCAGATTCGCCTTTACAGACGACACCCTTGGATTTTGGCTACAGTTCCGACTGCAAAGCCTGTTCGGGACTTCCACCCTATAGATTCAGCCCATGCCGGGCACAC
>JAKSHW010000243.1 GCA_024399195.1 archaeon
ACCCTCATGGGGAACTCCTCCCCGGTGGAGATCAGTTCCATGCAATAGTCCCAAAGTTCCTCTTTTATGCCCTTGTCGACCTTCCACGAACTGCAGAACATATCGTTGATGGCCCAGTTCGTCACTTCAGGGATGAAGGCCTTGGTACGTTCAAGACGTTCCTTTCCGTCCATCTTGGCCGTCCCGATGACCAACGCCCTTACAAGGGTGTGTTCGTAGGAACGGGAGGGGGATTCCATGAACGTCCTCCAGTCCTCTTTCACGATCTTCTTTGCAACTGACCTGATCAGAGGTGTCCTCACTCCGATCATGTCGGTGTCCAGGATTATCTTCTTGCTGAAATCCCTGTATTTCAGGTCCCTGTTCTCTATGAAATACGCTTCAAGTTCCTCAGGTGTCATCTGAACTCACTCTCCAAGGTGAGGAGCCTTTTCTTCAGCGATACCCCTCCACCATAGTTCCCTATACCGTTAGACGCCACTATACGGTGGCAAGGTATTATGATTGGAAGCCTATTACCCCCACATGCGGTCCCTGCTGCACGGTATGCTCCGGGATGTCCGGCCATCTCGGCCAATCTGCCGTAGGTGACCGTTTCCCCATATCCTATTCTGCACATGGCGTCCCATATGTCTTTTTGGAAGTCGGTGCCTTCCTGGTACACGGGTATGTCGAAGTCCTTCCTACGTCCCGAGAAATACTCCTCCAGCTGTTTTATGGCCTCTTCCATGACCTCGTCCTCCCCTTCGGGCATTGCCGGGAGATTGTAGTTGGGGAGGTACACCCCTGTGATCCTTTCACCGTCACCTGTAAGGCTTACCATGCCTATGGCGGTGAGATAGGTGTGGATGTGTTCGGGACTCATCGTCCTTCGATGGTCTACGTTTTATAGGCTTTTTTCGATTGAGGGGACATGATAATCTGCGCCAGTAGACGTACCGACATCCCCGCATTCCATGCCGAGTGGATGATGAACCGTCTCAGGGCGGGTTACTGTTATGTCCGTAACCCCGTGTGCAGGAACGTGGTCTACAAGGTGGACCTGAGCCCCCGCAACGTCGATGCGTTGGTGTTCGTCACGAAGAACCCCGCACCGATGATACCCTATCTGAAGGAGATCGCGTCCATGGGGTACATGACGATGTTCCAGGTCACCATCACCCCTTACGGGAAGGACCTCGAGCCGGGGGTGCGTTCCAAGGCGGACGTCGCCGACGCGTTCAAGGAGATATCTGGGATCATCGGTGCCGACCGGATGATATGGCGTTACGACCCGGTGGTGTTCAACGACTACATCGGGATAGATTACCATCGCCGCAAGTTCGAGCTCCTGTGCAGGGAGCTGGAAGGATATACGCACCGTTGCGTGTTCAGCTTCCTGGAGATGTACGGGAAGCTCCACGCTCATGACGACATGCTCCGTTCGGTCACATCGGCGGAGAAGGACGCCATGGCCGAGATGATGGTGCCTATAGCTTCCAAGCACGGGATGAAGCTCTGTTACTGCTGTGCGAAGCACGATCTGTCGCAGTACGGTATAGAACCCCGCGGCTGCATCGACAGACAGCAGATGATATCCCTCAACATCCCCTTCGAAGAGATGAACTCCCCTCTGAGGGAGGGTTGCAGGTGCGTGAAGAACATCGACATCGGCAGTTACGACACGTGTCTCCACGACTGCGTGTACTGTTACGCCAACCGTTCGGGGGAGAGCGACCGTAGGGAGAAGATATACGATCCGGAGAGCGAGATGCTGTTCGGGGGGCTGGAACCAGGGGATACGGTCGTTCCTCTGAAAGGCAGGGAGATGCCCCGTCTCAGCGATTATTTCGAGTACACTCAGTACGGCGATGTGTCGAAACACCTTGGAAAAAGACCTTGAATTAACAGGCGATATACAAAAGTTAATT
>JAKSHW010000244.1 GCA_024399195.1 archaeon
CTCCTCGTAATGGCGGAATGGTAGTTTGGATTCGTTGATGAACTTCTGGAATCCGGGGTTGTGTCCGTACTTCTGTCCGTTCAGGCTTTTCGCCAGGATATTCTGGCTGAAGTAGTAAGGCAGTTTCTCCACATAGGGGAGGTCCTTGTACGAGGCATTGAACGATTTGGGGAGTACGAGCAGGTCGCCGATGCTGTTACGGGTCATGTTGAACAGTTCCAACGTCAGTTCCGGATGCTGTTCGGGGTGGTTCGCCCATATATGTTCGATCTCCAGGTGTCTGTCCTCCGCAGGGTACTCCGGTTCGTCGGATTCCCTGCCTACTATCGCGGTTATGTACGATAGGAGGATCTTGATCTTGTTACCGTTCTGTTGGTTGAGGACCGGCGTCCCGGAGAAATCGGTGGATCCGAGGGGATCTCCTTCCAAAAACGTCCTCAGACCGTCCACGTCCCTGTTCCTGGCCCCTTTGCATGCGGTATACAGATCGTTCTCCACATAGCTTTGGGCTATCGTGTTCTGTCTCCATACCTTGGACGACAGGGCTATGGTCAGGTATTTGGAGACCATCTGTATCTTCTTTTCCACGATGGTCTCGTCGTCCTTGTAGTTGATCGCGGACAGTATGAACGGATACTGCATCGTGAACCCGTAATCGGAGTTGACGACCACATAGAGGTGTTTCCGATAATCCTTGTTATCGATGATGCCGTGTATCTTAGAATAGATCCCGGCGTAGTAGCGGATGTGCTTGATGAACTCCATGAAATCGTTCGAACCGTTAAGTCCGAGAAGGGATTTCCCACGGTCCCTGACCCACCTGTGGAATCCGTTGTTGATCCTGACGAAATCCGATTTGGCGTTCTTGTATTGGGACATGTCCTCCGCCAGGCATGCTTTGAAATATACTTTGAAGAACTCCATGTCGGTCTTCGAACCCAGGGCACGGACCATCGCCACGCTCTCGTCGAATTCCTCCATGCCCTCGTTCCTGTTGGTGGAGATATTGGCGAGGAGGTAGCTCCTGAGCATTTCGACAGGGGTCAGTGACAGGCCTCTGTCGTTCATTGTTTCGAATATGACGTATGCAAGGTCGTCATCGGAGGTCCAGACCTTTGAAAACATGACCCTGTTGGTGAGCCAATATACGAAATTGTCCGCATTATCCTCATTGATCTTGGAATCCCAGTAATCAGGTATCGATCCGTATATGTCCACGATGTTCCTGACCGAAGGAGGATCGTTATCGGTAGGTTTGTACTCTCCATTATCCAAAAGTCCGTCCAGGCATTGTTTTCTCTCGTCTACCCCGATATGGTATTGTGTGTCCCCACAGTCATCGTATTTGATCAGGTTCACGAGGGTGGTTTTCGATTTGGTCAGTCTGAACGTATTGTATAGATATATGAACAGAAGCGTGAACGTGGTCAGGCGCTGTTGTCCGTCCACGATGAAGTTGGTTCCGTTCTTCTGGGAGATGATTATCTCCCCCATGAAATACGGGTCGTACAGTTTCGTTTTCGGGGTATCGTCGCCTTCGTTGTAGTTGTTGAGGAATTCGGTGGACAGGTCGTTGATAAGGTCCGCAAGCTGTTTCGGTTCCCATACGTATTCACGTTGGTAGAAGTCTACCTTGTAGAACTCCCCGAATATCTCGGACAGGGTCTGCATCTTGCTGTTGATATCCTTGGTGTTGTTCTCGTCCACCTTTCCCACCCGTTACAAGAAGAATAACCGAGGGTATAAATAAAAGTTCGATTGCAGGGGGCTGACTCGGGCGTAATTGTAGATAAAACAGGATCGATCCCGGGCGTTCCCCGGGGCCTCAGTCGTAGTCGCGTCCCTCCATCGACAGGTCGATGGCGGCGGACGCCAGTCCAGATACCGCTGCAGG
>JAKSHW010000245.1 GCA_024399195.1 archaeon
GTGACGGATTTGAGCTCCTCGTCCTTCTTCTCGGCCTCTTTCTTCTCGTCCTCGGATTCAAGACCGAGGTCTTCGGTGGAGACGTTGCAGAACTCCTTCTCATCGTAGTTCCTGAGAGTGGTGGTAAGGAAGGTGTCGAGTTCGTCGGTGAAGGCAAGGACATCGTATCCTTTCTCGAGGACGGGTTCTACCTGAGGCAGTACTTTAGCGTGGTCCGCAGTGTCGGCGGAAACGTAGTAGATCTTCTTCTGGTCTTCAGGCATTGCTTTAACATACTCTGCAAGAGGGACCATTTTGCCCTCTTTGAGGGATGAGAACATGATGAGGTCCTTCAGGAGATCGGCCTGTGCACCGTACTGGTCGATGACACCGAACTTCAGCTGTTTTCCGAACGCATCGTAGAACTCGTTGTATTTGTCGGCATCCTCTTTCATAAGGCGCTCGAGCTCGTTCTTGATCTTCTTGGTGAGGTTGGTTCCGACGGCCTTGAGCTGACGGTCGTGCTGGAGGACCTCACGGGAGATGTTCAGGGAGAAGTCGGGGGAGTCGACGACTCCACGGACGAACCTGAAGCAGTAGGGGAGAAGGTCTGCACATTTGTCCATGATGAGGACGCCGTTGCAGTAGAGCTGGAGTCCGGGCTGGAAGTCCCTGGTGTAGAAGTCATAGGGTGCTTTGGAAGGGATGAAAAGCATGGCCTTGTAGGTCACGTTACCCTCGACGTTCGCCCTTACGACAGACACTGGGTCTTCGAAATCATGAAATTTGTTCTTGTAGAACTCGATGCATTTCGCATCGTCCGCATCGGCCTTGGATTTCTGCCAGATGGGAACCATGCTGTTGACGACCTTGTCTTCGTAGGTGGTGACGTAGCCTTTCTTGGGCTTGCCTTCCTCGTCCATCTCGCCGGTGTCTTTCCACTCGTTCTCCTCTACGGTCATGTGGATAGGCCACCTGATGTAGTCGGAGTACTTCTCCACAAGCTCCTTGAGCCTGGGGATGTTGAGGAACTCGCTGTAGTCCTCACCCTCTGCATCTTCTTTGACATGGAGGACGATCTCGGTACCGACCTCGTTCTTCACAGCCGAATCGATGGTGTATCCGTCGGTACCGTTGCTGGACCATACGTTGGCCTCTTCGGATCCGAGGGCCCTGGATGTTACGGTGACCTTGTCGGCGACCATAAACGCGGAATAGAAACCGACACCGAACTGTCCGATGGACTGGTTCTCGGCATCATCGATCTCTTTCTTGAATTCGAGAGTGCCAGAATGGGCGATGTAACCGAGGTTCTTCTCCATCTCCTCGGCGGTCATACCGATACCGTTGTCGACGATGGTGATGGTGCGTGCGTCCTTGTCGGTCTTGACATCTATCCTGAAACCGTCTTTGGAGAGTCCGAGCGACTGGTCGGCCATTGCCTTGTAGTTGATCTTGTCAATAGCGTCGGATGCGTTGGAAATTAGCTCTCTAAGGAAGATCTCCTTGTGGGTATAGATAGAATTGATCATAAGATCGAGAATGCGCTTGGATTCCGTCTTGAACTGTCTTTTAGCCAAACATATTCCTCCTTTGGAGTTTACAGGTTTGAAGTGTTTGTACTTCTATATAAATGTATTTAGTATATGCAAGCGATTAGTGTCCAATGACGTAAGAGCCCTATTTCACACCCTGAAACCATGGTCCTAAACAGAAAAGTACGGAGTGACAAGGAGGTTCGTATTGGAAGGGGTATGACTATCGAAGACATTATCGGATCTTCAAAATCTGAAACCTTCACCCAAAAGCAGATCATCCACGAGATTGAGGATGGAAATACCTCTTTCCTCCATCACCAAGGAATCCATGGTGATGAGGTATTTCGGATAATTATCTCTCATACTTAG
>JAKSHW010000246.1 GCA_024399195.1 archaeon
CGCCCTGGTTCCGTCCTGGCATTGAACAGGCCCGGTTCCGTCAACGGCATCCTGAAGGACGGGGGGATAGACAGGTCCACCCGCGATAATATAGCCTCCGCGACCAAGAGATACGACCTGATCATCGGTTCCCACAGTATCCACAGGATCGCAGACCTTACCGAGACCCTCTACGACCTTAGGTCGAAGATGAAGGAGGACTCCATGGCGGTGTTCACCGCACCCCTTTCCAAGAAAAAGAACGGATACATGCTTGACGAGACCCCTCTCGGCCTTACCGAGCTGAAGTATCTGTTCGCAAGGATCGGTCTCAAGCTCGACCTTGTATGGAACAAATCGATTTTCACCCGTGAGGAGTTGATCTTCTACGGAATCTCCGCGGGAGAATCCGTGCTGGTATGCACCATCGACCCCTCCATCGATCAGGAACGTATCGGAGTCTCCTTCGTCAAGGCGTTCGACCTCGGTACGGTCTACCGTGATTCCGCCATCCCCGCCCCCAAGACTGCCGAACTGTGGTTCAAGGCGGCCGCCGACCTAGCCAAGAACCTCTCGTCCGAGGACCGTATGAAGATCCTCTGGGAGGAGGGTTCCGAATCCTCCATCGTCCAGCTCAAGGACCTGGTGGACCAGTCCGTCTCCGAAGGGGAGGCAGTGGGAGAATACTATCTCGGAAAGATGTATGAGAAGGGCGTGGGAGTTGACAAGGACCTCTCCGCGGCCACGGACCATCTCCGTATCGCCTACCAGAAGGAACCAAAGTACGCACCCGAGCTCAGTCAGGTACTGTTCTACAGAAAGAAGAGGGGCTGCATCTCGGAGATCGTCCATATCTGTATGAAGACCTCCGATCCCAGGTCCATGTACCTCGCATACAGGGCCCTGAGCGACGGTGAGGTAGTCCCTGCCGATATGGGTTCCGCCATGTCCTGGTTGGAGAAATCCGCATTGGAAGGATACATGGACGCTGTCCACGACCTCACCGACCGTCTGTGGGACGAGGGAACCCCGGGATCGATATCCAAGATGGTGTCCCTGTGCAACCGCCATGTGAAGGACGGTGACAGGAAGTCCATCATGAGCATCGCCAAGGCCTACGCCACCGGAAGAGGTGTCAAGAAGGACCTTTCCAAGACCAGGGTCGTTCTGCAGGACGCTTTCCGCAACGGTAACCGTTGGGCGGAGAAGGAGCTCATCGATGTATTGTGGAACCTCGGTACCCCCGATGCACTCCAGGAGATCTCGTTCATCGGCTCCCCCCAGTCCACTCTGTACGTGGGAAGGGCCTACAAGGTCGGAAAATGCGTGCCCAAGGACCTTGTCAGGGCCGTGGACTGGTACAAGAAGGCCAGAAGCATGGGTGCCACCATCGAGGCGTCCGAATATTATGATCTCATCGTGGGTGCGAAGCTCACCGAGGAGTACGAGTCCGCCGTGTCCGCACTCATCGAGGCGTCCGACGAAGGCAATCCCAAGATCATGTACGCCCTCGGTAAGGCGTACCGTGACGGTATCGGCGTTCCCGTGGACCTCGTTTCCGCGGAGAGATGCTTCCGTTTCGCCATGCAGGCCGGTCACAAACTGTCCATCAACCTTCTGTTCGACATCCTCTGGAAACAGAAGCGTTTCGACGACGCAGGAAAGGTCGCATTGGTCGCCAGGGACCGCCGTCTGCTCGACAAGGTCCTGGATGTGCTCAACCAGGACGTGAAGAAGAACTCCGCGAGGATAGCGGAGTACAGACGTTCCATGGCCAATCTTGGACTTGTGTCCGAGGACGAGTATTTCGCCTCGCTCTGGGCGTCGTCATCGCCTTCGGCATTGAAGGAACTGTCCGAACGTGCCCTCTCGTCCGGTTCCGCCATGTCCAAATGGTATCT
>JAKSHW010000247.1 GCA_024399195.1 archaeon
CGGCCATGCAGTTGAAATCCAATGATGGGGAACTCTTCTACTACAACAGGAAAAGCATAGGGACGGTCGATTTCCTGATCAATGACTACGACGCCCTTAGCGTAATCCCCATAGAAGTGGAGTCCGGGAAGGACTACAGGAAACACAATGTGTTGGACAGATTCATGGAAACGGAAGGTTCGCCGGAAGTCGCCGTGGTACTGTCCAACGACGGGGAGATACGCAGGGAAGGCAAGATACTCTACATGCCCATCTACTCGCTGATGGTCCTCTGAAAAAGGCATGCCGATACTGGCCTCAGACCGGTTGGGGCCGTGTTCGAGGGATATGGAAACACCAGACGTCGGAGATCGGTGGACAGGCCTGTGTTAACTTTGATACCGACGGTATCGAAAAAGGAACGGAGAACGAACATGTCCCCAGACCATCACATCCATGTGTACGGGGAAATGGCTGTGCGAAAGATACAGTGCCCCATGGTATCAAAATAGTTTGGTATGGAAAATGTTGTTTTTCAACAAAAGTTACGTGTACATTTTGCAGAAGAACAACTATTTTTACCACCAATATTATAAAGGGCCATGGACAGGGACCTGTATGCCGAACTGCTGGATTGGAAGGACTCCACCGACCGCAAACCGTTGATCATCCGCGGCGTAAGACAGTGTGGGAAGACGTACCTCATGAAACATTTCGGCCAGGAGAACTACCGCAATGTCGCCTATCTCAAATTCGAAGGTAACGAAAGCCTATGCAGACTGTTCGATGGGGACCTCGAACCGAAAAGACTTCTCACCGCCATATCCATTCACCTTGACATAGACATCGACAGGGATACTCTGCTGATATTCGACGAGATCCAAGACTGCGAACGTGCCATCACCTCCCTCAAATCCTTCTGCGAATCGGCACCGGAATACCACATCGTCTGTGCGGGGTCTCTCCTCGGACTTCAAGGCAAGGGATCCTTCCCTGTAGGAAAGGTATCCTTTCTAGACCTTTTCCCCATGAGTTTCAGGGAATTCGTCAAAGCAACGAACAGAAGGCTCCATACATACCTGATGGGGACCGGAACTGTGGACGACATCTCCCGTGACGGCCTGAAAACACTCTACAAAGAATATCTTACCATCGGAGGAATGCCGGAAGCGGTATCGAAATGGGTGGAGACACACAGCATGACGGAAGTTGATAGGATCCTGAACGAGATCTCCGAATCGTACAAACTCGATTTCCTGAAACATGTTCCTGGCAAGGACATAAAGAAAGTCAACCTCATCTGGGATTCCATCCCATCCCAATTGGCTACCGGGAACAGGAGGTTCTTCTTCGGACATGCTGTCAAAGGGTCCAGATCGACGGATCTGGAGGATTCCCTGCAATGGCTCATAGACGCGGGAATGGTATACAGAGTCCCTAAGATCGAACACATCGGGATACCTCTGTCCTCGTACAGGTCTGACAATCTGTTCAAGATATACATGATGGACGTAGGAATCCTCAGGCATAAGGCAGGGGTTCCGGCATCCAGCATAATGGAGGGTAGGGTAGACCCCCTCTTCCTGGGAGGTTTCACTGAGAACTACGTCATGTGCGAACTGACCGCCTATGGGAAGACAGGGGAAGGATATTGGGCTTCAGGCAATTCTGCGGAAGTGGACTTCCTTGTAACCACGGAAGAAGGGATAGTGCCGGTAGAAGTCAAAAGCGGTGACAGGTACCGGGCCGCCAGTCTTAAGGAATACATAGACAGATATTCCCCGCCAGAAGCGGTCGTCATATCCGGAAAGGGTCCGGAAATGAACGGCGACGTACACACCGTTCCTCTGTATTCGATATGGACGATGTTCCACTGACCTCG
>JAKSHW010000248.1 GCA_024399195.1 archaeon
TTCACCCTATAGACCAATCCCATGCTGGGCGCACATCGAGTAGGAGTCAGACAGCCATTCCGAATTCGGAAAGGGTTGTCTGACGTCCTCTCCCACCACCGTGCGGACCGTTCGGTACACGGCGGTTCGAACATCTTAACTCGACCTCCAGAATGTCGTCGCATAGGAAATGCATACCTAGGCCGTCCAGGTAACGGTTGTTCATGATCCTGTTGATGGCCAGGTCCATAGTATCCCTCCAGAAATGTCCGCCATAGCAGATACCTTTCAGTTTCTTGTAGAGCTTCGATTCTTTGGGTACGTTGCCCAGTCTGCACAGTCTTTTCAACCTGTTCCCAGGGGTCTTCCACTGGTTCAGGATGAAGGCCCTCACCCTCCTTCTGAGATGCGAGTCCAGTTCCTCGAAGAACGATTTGCCGGGCCCTATCCCGAAGTAGTTTATCCAGCCTTTCGTATATCTGCGGAGCTCCGAGACCATGGACGACAGTTTTATTCCCCTGTAGCGCCCCGTTATGGCCCTGGTTCGTTCCTTGAACCTCTCCACGGACGACGGGTGGGGTGCGATACGCACCCCGTCCTTCCATTCCACCAACGTGAATCCCAGGTATTTCATCCCGACGAAATCGCCGATACTGCTCTTTTCGCGGTTGACCTTCAGCTTGAGCTTCTTCTCCAGATACTGGGTGCACGATTCGAAGACGCGCTCCCCAGCACGTTGGGAACGGGTCAGGACCAGACTGTCGTCCGCATAGCGGACGAACGCATGACCCCTTTCCTCGAGCACCTTGTCGAA
This sequence comes from archaeon, assembly GCA_024399195.1. Taxonomy (GTDB): domain Archaea; phylum Thermoplasmatota; class Thermoplasmata; order Methanomassiliicoccales; family Methanomethylophilaceae; genus Methanomethylophilus. The sequence goes on from JAKSHW010000248.1 coordinate 794, forward strand.
ACGGTCCAAGTATATGTTGGACAGCAACGGGGACAGGGGCCCTCCCTGGGGAGAGCCCTCGTCCGTCGCCACCCTGAGCCCGTCGGGCATGACCGCACCGCTTCTGAGGAACCTCTTCACGAGGTCGATAAGGACCTTGTCTTTGACCTTCTCGCGTACGAAGTTCATCAGGATGTCCTGCGGGATGGTGTCGAAATACTTCGAAAGGTCTATCGACACCGCGGTCGTGTAGCCCTGTTCGTAGTAGTCTTTCACCTCCATAATGGCATCCTGGGCGCTTCTGTTCGGTCTGAAACCGTAGCTGTGGTCGGAGAACCCCGGGTCGAAAATCGGAACAAGGACCTGTGCTATCATCTGCTGTACCAACCTGTCGTAACAGGTGGGTATCCCCAGATTCCTGGTCCCCCCGTTGGGTTTGGGTATCTCAACCCGTTTCACGGGTTGAGGTCTGTATTTCCCGTTTCTGATCCTCTCCTTGAGAGAACCGACATTCAAAGGCAGGTCCGCCTGAAGCTCGTAGACGGTCATCCCGTCCACCCCTGGCGCACCTTTGTTTCCGACGACCTGGTCGAGCGCCTTCTGGATGTTCTCATCCTTCAGGACAAGTTCGATAAGGTCGTCGGGAGCGGTCTTATCCACAATCTCCATGCCATATCCACTAGACGCGTCCAGGGTAGTCTGGGATTCCATCCCATTTGCCCCAGGTGGGCTTTCCGATGTTTTCGGTCTTCTCTGCATATGTTCACTTCCATTGTTTCAAGACTCTGACGTTCGTTCAGGCCTTCCCCAGAACCTCCATCAGGGACGTTCTCGGGTACTATGCCTATCTGCTGACTTCTCTGGGACTCCATCTCTCCGTTATGTATTCCTTCGAGACTTGCACGGGACATGTCCCGACATGTCCCAGAGACCTCCCCAGGTAAGAGATTGGTCTTTCATCACATGTGGCCGCCGCATATATCGACAGGGGTTCGTACAGCCAGGGACTTCGGTTTTCTCCGTAACCTCATCCGCCCATATCGACCTCGTATGCGGTTTCTGTTCGTCGGC
>JAKSHW010000249.1 GCA_024399195.1 archaeon
TCTTGGTGTTCTCGGTGAGACCGAGTTGGTCCAAGGCCTTTTTGATCCTGGCCTCAGCGATGTAGCAGAAAGGGCAGGAGAAGTCGGACCAGTATTCTATCAGCATGATGGACCGTATGGTGCATCGATGTTAAACCTTGCCGTGTACGGGTACCCTCACACAATTGGACACATATGTCTATGTTACCGCTAACTATACAGATCGACATTGACAAAGAACTCTACTTGTTCGACCATACTCAGTTTCGGTCTATTGTCATTGACGGTAGGGTTGGTGGTCCTAGGTCTTTCATTGATTTTGGCCTATAGTGATATCAAAGCAAACGTCTATCTTTATATATTGTTTATAGGTATTACGTCTGTCACTCTAGTGGCGATGACCTGTAGGGTGTTTAGGAAGGAATGATCTTATGGCAGACACAATCAAAACAAAAGCCTGATAGATTCGATAAACCCTTATACAGAATACTTTGGCGATCGCATCTTGTCGGGTATTCTGTACGTCACATTTTTATCAAAGGGTTTGGCAGACCTGTATATTGTGGATTGTCAAAGAGTGTTTCCGTTCTACCTGGTTCTATCCTATTTCACCAAGGATCCGGGTTTTTGTTTTTCATTGGTTTTTAATGATCCGGACTGGATGTGCCTTTAGTTCAAGTGTTATGTAATTTTTAGATGATGGCTATATTAGTATACCCCCTAGGGGTATTATATACCTATACCCCCATGGGTATTATGAAGGCGAATAACGATGGGAATCATCAAAGAAGCTGTCTCCAACCAGACCAAGGAACTGTTCATGGTCCTGTACGCCACCCTGATGGTGCTGACAGGCCTCTCCTACGACTACAATATCTCCGAAGTGATCTATTTCCTGTTGGCAGGGGTGGCTTTGATAATCCTCCCCGTCTATTTCGGTACGCTGACCACTGACGACAACGAAGGCGACCTGCAGGGTTCGTACATGGCCCTGTGCTCAGGTGTCTTCGCCCTCGTCGTCCTCGTATCCCTTTTCAACCCCTCTCTGTCCGTATATGTGCCCTGTGTCGCCGTCATGGTCTGCGGGGTTCCTATAATCCTCGGTGCCGTCGAAGGCGTCGTGAAGGACCATGACATCACCGTGGACCTCCTCGTGTCCGTCGCGATAGTGGCATGCATCCTGACCGGTGAGTATCTCGCGGCCGCCGAGATATCCATCATCATGCAGATCGGTTCCTTCCTCGAAGAAGCCACCGTCTCACATGCCAACGGCCGTATCGCATACCTGAACAGACTGATGCCCACCGTCGCACACGTTGTGAATGACGGCAGGACCGTCACCTTATCCGCCGACCGTCTCGAGGTCGGTCAGACCGTGCGTGTGCTTCCGGGGGAGACGGTTCCCGCCGACGGAAGGGTGTCCGACGGCACATCGTCCATCGATATGTCGATGATCACCGGGGAGTCCGTCCCCCGCGACGTCAAGGTCGGGGACACGGTCTCCGCAGGGACCGTCAACATGTTCGGAAGCATAGACGTCATCGTGGAGAAGGTCGGAAAGGATTCCACCATCTCCAGGATGTCCTCGCTCCTCGACGAGGCCGATGCAGGAAAGTCCAGGATCGTCCGTGTCGCGGACCGTTGGGCGACGTACATCGTCGTGATGGCGTTCTCCATCGCGGTCCTCGCGTACCTGTTCACCGGCGACATCACCCGTTCCGTCACTGTTCTAGTGGTCTTCTGTCCCTGTGCGTTGATCCTAGCCACCCCTACCGCCCTCATGGCGGCCGCGGGTAACATGGGTCGTCACGGCATCCTCCTCAGGGACGGAGGTGCGGTGGAAAGGCTTGCAAGGGTAG
>JAKSHW010000025.1 GCA_024399195.1 archaeon
GCCACGGCGTTGAGACAGTCCGCTCCGAGACCAGAAACCCATGCCTGGTCCGCGAAGGTATTGAGCTGGATGATAAGAAAGGAGATGATAAGCGGAAGCGTCATCGAACGGACAGCCTTTCTCGGATCCCCGAGCATGGTCTCCAGATCGGATGTGCGTTCGTTCCCTTCCATGACGATGCAGTAAGGACGACCCTATATAGAAGTTCTGAAAAAAGACGGATGGATTAATGGGGGCCGAAGCCCCCTTGGAGTTTAGTCCTCGGAACTCACATCCCGGGCATTCCACCCTGGGGAGGGGTGGGAGGGGATTTGCGGGCTGCGATGACATCGTCGATCCTGAGGATCATGTTCGCAACCTCGGTAGCGGAGTTGACGGCCTGGGTCTTGATCCTGAGGGGCTCGATGACGTCTTTGGCCTTCATGTCCTCAGCTTCGCCGTTGTCGAGGTTGATACCCATGTAGATACCGGACTCGTTCTCGTGGGCGTGCTTGAGCTTGATGATGACATCGATGGGGTCGAGACCTGCGTTCTCGGCAAGGGTCCAGGGGATGATCTCCATGGCCTTGGCGAACTTCTCGATGGCGAGCTGCTCTCTTCCGCCGACGGAGGATGCGTATTTCTGGAGCTGGATTCCCATCTCGATCTCGGGTGCACCTGCACCGGCGACGACTTTTCCGTCCTCGAGGGTGATTCCGACGGTCCTGATGGCGTCGTTGATGGCCCTCTCGACCTCTTCGATGACGTGCTCGGTTCCACCGCGTACGAACAGGGTGACGGCCTTGGGGTTCTTGCATCCGGTGATGAACGCCATTCCGTCCTCGCCGACGCGTTTCTCCTCGACGCAACCTGCGATACCGAGGTCTTTCTCGGTGATCTCGTTGACGTTTCCGATGACGGTTCCGCCGGTCGCTTTGGCGATGGCCTCGACATCGGACTCCTTGAGCCTCCTGTATCCCATGATGCCTGCCTTGGAGAGGTAGTGCATGACGAGCTCGTCAATGGCTTTGGAGGTGAAGACGACGTTTGCTCCGACCTCTTTGAGCTTGTCGACCATGGCTTTCATTCCGGCCTCTTCCTCGGCGAGGAAGTCGTTCATGGTGTTGGGGTCGGTGATCTGGATCTGTGCGTCGATCTCGGTCTTCTTGACCTCGAGTCCGGCGGTGAAGAGTGCGATCTTGGCGTTCTCGATCTTCTTAGGCATCCTGGAGTGGACGAGCTCTTTGTCGATGACGACTCCCTCGACCATGTAGGTGTCTGCGATGAATCCTCCGCTCTTCTTGGTGATGCGGATGTTCTTGGTGTCGACACGGCCTTTCTCGTCAGCAACGTAGGTTGCGGCTTTGACGATGAGGTCTGCGAGGTGCTCTTTGTCATCGTCGTCACCGACGGATTTACCGGTAAGGGAGGTGCTTGCGATGAGCTTGAGGGTCTTGTCGTTCTTTGCGTCGATGGCGATCTTGTCGAGGATCTCGACTGCCTTTGCTGCCGCCATGTTGTAACCGTTGGTGATAACGGTGGGGTGGACGTTTGCGACGATGAGGTCCTCGGACTGTTTGAGAAGCTCTCCGGCGAGGATGACGGAGGTGGTGGTACCGTCACCGCACTCGGTGTCCTGGGTCTTTGCGACCTCGACGACCATCTTTGCAGCGGGGTGCTGGACGTCGATCTCTTTGAGGATGGTCACACCGTCGTTGGTGATGCAGACGTCACCGATAGAGTTGACCATCATTTTGTCCATTCCCTTGGGTCCGAGAGTGGACCTGACGGAGTCTGCGACTGCCTTTGCGGCGTCGATGTTGTTGAACTGTGCCTCTTTGTCCTTGGTCCTCTGAGTTCCCTCTTTGAGGACGATGATGGGCTGGTTACCGTTTCCGTACATAGGATACGCTCCTTTTGATATGATTATAAATGAATGAACTTCTATAAAAACTTATTTAATAACTAGAAGTTACTAACACATTCAAAATACGTTTCTAACCTGAATACCGCTTGATTCAAGCAAATTACGTATTTTTTCTGTACTTTTTAACGAAGGGTAAAAGCCCATCCTCTCGGTACGCATACGTACACCCGGTTTGAGGTTCAAGGGGTCCAGGGCGGCACGTCTGACGCCTGTGCCCGCGACCGCGTCGCAGAACTCCTCCTCCCTCCCTTCGAGCCTGTCGGATATCGGTGCGATGAGGGCATACGTGTTTATCCCACGGTCGGTCAGTCTTCTCAACGTCTCGAGACGTACGGACGGCATGGGTGCCCCGGGTTCGGTGATCTTGGACGTCCTTTCGTCCAATCCGGTAAGTGTCACGGCCACCTGGCCTTTCATCCCGTCCAGGATGTCCACGTCCCTCAGTATGAGGTCGGATTTGGTGTGGAGGTGTATCTCGTACCCCCTGCGTTTCAGGACCTCCAGGCACTGACGGGTGAGGGTGAACCTCCCTTCCGCACCCTGATACGGATCGGTGACGGTGCCTATCCCGATTATCCCCTTGATGTCCTTGGTCTCCGACGACAGTCTCGCCACTATGTTCTTCTTGACCCTGACGACCCTCCATCCGTCCCAGGGACTGTGGGTGACGTCGGGGGCGTAACAGTAGATGCAACCGTGCTCACACCCCGAATACGGGTTCAAGGCGTAGTCCATCTCGGGCAGGTTGGAAGGCGACAGTGCACGCTTGCAGTCTACGATCTCATACACCCCGTCCCATTCCTCACGGTTCTCGAACTCGATGAGGCTGGGGACACGGGGTCCTTCCATGAAATCGAAGAGGTCCTTCACTGCAGGTCCTCCGGATCTGTATAGAGCCCGGACGCCGTATGTCCGTAGTAGTCGTCTATGCGCCTCTGGGTGAACCAGTCCTTCAGAACGCCGGAGTTCCTTATCCACACGTCCCTCTTGAGGTCCATTATGCCTTCTATGAAGGTCAGGGCCTTGTCCATGGTGTCGAACCTCTCCGGCCTGGTGGTCAGGGCCGCACGTACGTTCTCCCTGACGTTCCACACGCCCACGGGCATGACGTACCCCTCGTGGGCCTCTCTGCAGATGACAGCCCCTGCGGTGCGGTGTTCCTTCTCTAGGAGCTCGTTGACGGCCATACGGGACGCATAGTAGCATCCACCGATGTGGGCGTACTCGGTCCTTCCTCCGAAGAACTCGCAGTCGCTGATGATCTCTATGTTCTCACCGTCAGGCGTCCAATGGACGGGGTTCCACGAGGTCCCGGGATACCAGGCCTCGATCAGTTCGAACCTCCATGTGGTGGGCATCATCAGTATGCACCACCTGTTGTCGAGCTGTTCCCAGTGGTAGACCCTGAACTCGTCGATGGTAGGGTAGAAACGCGTCCTTTTCAGATAGTCCTTGCCTATCATGTCGTCCACGGCGGTGATGCTCCAACGGGTGGGGACGAAACGGCGGTTCTTCGATATGCCCATGGTCCCCACCGAGAACGCCTTCTGTATCTCGGATATGTACGTCCCGTTGTAATAGGCGTTCAGGACCGCGTCCTTCGCCTTCATATCCGTGTCGTAATAGCTCTTCTCGAGGTTGTGTTCCCACCTGCCGTTCGATTTCCTCATCCTCTCCATCCTTGCAGACGGTCCGAACGGTTGGACCTCGTCGTCGAGGACGATACGTCCGTGGGGACGTTCGGTGAACCCGGCCTCGACGTCCACGGGTTTCTCGGTCAGGGCGAGCTCCTGGATGTCCGTGACGATCTTCCCCGACTTCTCGAAATCGGTGGCGTCTATGGTGTACTTGCCCCTGACCAGTCTGAAACGGAAGTCCACGATGTCGTCTATCGACCTTCCGACCCATTCCTCGGGACGGTCCATTATTGACGTATCCCCGAACTCCCCGGGTACAAGAGGTCCGATATCCACCTTCGGATCGCCATAACGGCCTACGAACACCGCGGGAGGACTGCTTCCCGCCAGGGCCTTCATGTCGATGAGGGGCATGGTTTTCGTACGGGAGTAGAACTTGATCATAAGGGGGCAACGTTCCTTTCCGCAGAGGTTGTGGGCATCTTTGCATACGACGCAGAGGCCAGACTTCACTGCAGGCCCATGTTTTTCAGGCACGTCGGAAAGAACGTTCGCAGGCATCGGAATACCTTCTGTTAAAATGAAGTGTGGATCGACCTGGCGATAGCCAAGTGCAAGAGGAGCCGATCCGCACTATGGGTATCGGAAATCACTCGCACTATTTGAATTCTAGCTTTTCAGGACATAAAACCTATAACCAATCCCCTGAAAACTCCATAGAAAAGGGACTGTTTCACCGCCCATGGTCATATAAGGTCATGGACGGTGTCGAAATCCCTGTTGAAAACGCCACGGAACACGTCACCTATGGACGAAAGTTTCCAAAGGACCATGCTTATGTCCTTGGACGAACCGAGCCTGAGGACCGTGCGGTCCCAGAAGACGTCCAACGATATCCTGTCAATCGCACCGTCGCGTCCCCTGTCGAGGATGTCGGCGATCTTCAGGACCAGGGAACATTTCAACAGCATGTCGATGTTCTCGGAACGTACGTCCACCAGATACTTGGACGTGGGTTTGGGAAACGATTTGTGGTGGAACCTCGCCATCAACGCCATCAGTTCTATCTCCTCGCTGTCGAAACCCGGAAGATAGGAATTGCGTATGATGGTGTACGAATGGACGTTGTGGCCTTCGTAATTGATGAACTCGCCGATGTCGTGCAGTTCCGCCGCGTACAGGAGAAGCTCCCTCCAAAGGGGGTCCCGCTCCATGAGCCCCCCGTTGACGAGGGCGTCGTACAGACCTGCGGTGTAACGGACGACGTTCTCCACATGTTGTTCGTCGGTACAGCACCTGCCCCTGAGGTTCCTTACGGCCGAACTGCGTGCATCGAAGTCCGTATGGCCGTTGTTGAGCAGATAGTCGGTCATCATACCTTCGCGGAGACCGTTGCCGCTGACCTCTATACGGTCTATCTTGAACAGCCCCATAAGCTCGTCCAACACCGCACCCCCGCCGATGACGATGTCGGCGCGGTTGGTACCTATCTTGGATATCTTCGCCCTTTCGGACGAGTCCATGGCGCACAGTTCACGCATCAACGACCTGAGCTCGCTGCGGAGGATGTACGAGGTGTCCTTGTCGGCCCTGCGGGACCCGCACACCTCGCCTATGGCAGTAAGGGTCCCGGAGGAACCGACGGCCTTGTCGAATCCGATCTCCCTCACAGCCCCCACCGAACGGTAGCATTTGGTATCGACGACACGTTTCAGGGTGTCGTACCTGGCCGGGGACACGGGGCCCCTCTGGTCTATACCGGTGCCGTAGGCCATACGTATGGCCCCCAGTTCGAGACTGTCGAGGTAATACGTCTTCTCACCTTCAGAGATCGAGATCTCCGTGCTTCCGCCGCCGATGTCGATGCAGAGGGTCTTCTCCTTGGCGTACGGTCCCAGGACCCCGAGACGGATGAGACGTGCCTCCTCCTTGCCCGGGATCACATGGAGCCTCACACCGAGACGCTCGAACAACGATACGACGTCCGAACCGTTCTCGGCCTCGCGGGCGGCACTGGTGGCCATGGCCACTATCTCCTCGGCCCCCATCCTGCGGGAGACCTCCACGAACTTGCCGGCCACCAGGGTGATCTTGTCAAGGGTCTCCACGTCGATGCGGCCCTTCTCGTACAGGCTCTTGCCCATGCGCACGGACTCCTTGTCCTGGAATACCGGTGTCCCCATGGAACCCTCGAAGAACCTCACCACCAGCATATGGATGGAGTTCGTTCCCACATCGATGAAGGAGACGGTCTTACGCATGCCAGGCACCTTTGTTTTCCATGAACCAGTCCTGCGACCTCATGGGTTTCAGGTCTCCGCGTCCCCTGCGGACGTAGGTACCGTCGGAACGGAGCTCCCATGCCTTCACGTTGTCCGTGAGACATACGTTCAGGATGTTGTCGCGGATGGACTCGAGCATGCGTCCGTCCAACACGGGGAACAGGACCTCCACGCGGGAGATCAGGTTCCTGGGCATCATGTCCGAAGACCCCATGTACATCTTGGGCTGTCCGTTGTTCTCGAAGTAGAATATCCTCGCATGTTCGAGGTACCTGTCGACGATGCTGACCACGGTGATGTTGTCGGAGACCCCTTCGACACCGGGACGGAGACAGCACAGACCGCGGATGTTGAGGTCCACCTTGACGCCTGCGATGCTCGCCTCGTACAGTTTCGCTATGATGTCCGAATCGATGAGCCCGTTCGCCTTCATGGCGATGTATCCCGGACCCCCGTTCCTCTTGTTGGAGATCTCGTTGTCGATCAGCTCCAGGAGCGTGCTCTTGAGGGTCAGAGGGGCCACCAGCAGATGCCTGTAGTCCCTGGGGCCGAAGTAACCCGTGAGGGCGTTGAACAGTTCTCCGACATCCTCTCCGATCTCCTGGTTGGCGGTCAGGAACGATATGTCCGAGTACTGCTTCGCGGTACCGGCGTTGTAGTTTCCGGAGCTCATATGGGTGTATCTCACCAGACGGTCCTTCTCGAGACGTACGACCTGCAGGAGCTTGGAATGCACCTTGAGGTTGACGGGTCCGTAGACGACATGTACCCCTATCTCCTCCAGCTCCCTTGCGATGGCGATGTTGTTGACCTCGTCGAACTTGGCCCTCAGCTCCATCAGGACGGAGACCGCCTTGCCTTTCTCCTTGGCCCTCATCAGCTGCCTGATGATCTCGGGGTTCTTCCCCAGCCTGTACAGGCATATCTTGATGGACTGCACCATGGGGTCGTCGGCCGACTCGCGTATGAAACGGATGACAGTCTCGAAAGACTCGTAGGGATGGTAGAGGATCCAGTCCTTCTCCTTGATGACGGAGAACATATCGATGCTCTCCGCGATCTCCTGGGGGACGGTGGGGACGTAGGGCCTGTACTTCAGGTCGGGAAGACCCAGTCCGACCAGTTCCCAGAGGTCGGTGAAGAGCATTCCCCTGTCGGGGGAACGGGTCACCTGTTCGCTCCTGAGCTTGAGGTTCTTGGCGAACACGTTGACGAGGTCGGTGGGCATGCTGTCCTCCACGACCATCCTCACAGGGAATCCCGCATCCCTGGAATCGAGGGCGGTCTCGACGGCGGACATCAGGTCCGCGGCCTCGTCGATGGTCACCTTGACGTCCGCGTTCCTGGTGATCCTGAACTTGTAGCATCCGAGGACCTCGAGGTCGGGGAACAGGGTGCCTATGTGCTTTTCGATGAGGTCCTCGATGAGGACGAACTCGAAGTTCTTCTCGGTAGGGACCTTCACGAAACGCGGGAGGATGCCTACGGGCATCTTGACACGTGCGTAGAGGATCTCCCCGTCGGAACGCCTGAGCTTCATGGCCAGGTTCAGGGAGTTGTTCGAGATGAACGGGAAGGGATGGGATATGTCGAGGGCCAACGGGGTGAGGAGGGGGTGGATCCTCTCACGGTAGTAGGTGTCGGCCCATTTCTTCTGGTTGGCGTCCAGGGCGGAGATCGAAAGGATTGTGACCCCGTTGTCCTGGAGGGTACCTTCGATGCCGTTCCAACAGTTGTCGTAGCCTTTGATGAGGTCTCTGACCTCGTCGTTCAGTTCGTTGACCAGACGTTCCTTGTCGGGGAAGGCGTCGGGACCGATGTTGGTGATGGTGGCGACGTCCCCTCCGAGGAGACCTGGCATGCGGATCATGAAGAACTCGTCCATGTTCGCGTGGCAGATGGCAAGGAACTTGACCCTCTCCAGGACGGGCAGGGACGGGTCCATGGCCTCTCCGAGGCATCTCCTGTTGAAGGAGAGCCAGGAGAGCTCCCTGTTGATATACAGAGACTTGTCGTACAGATTGGTCTTCTTGGCGGAAGACTTACTCTTCACCGTCATATACGCCCCTGATGGTGACCGACTTTCCGTGAGCGTGGAGACCCTCTGCGTCGGCAAGGGTCACTATGGTGGGGGCGAGGGTGGCGAGACCTTCCTTGGTGAGCATCTGCACGGTGGAAGTCTTGCGGAACATGGAGACGTTTAGTCCGGAGTACAGTTTGGCGTACCCGGAGGTGGGGAGCACGTGGTTGGTACCGCTTGCGTAGTCACCGGCCGCGATGGGGGTGTAGGGACCTACGAAGATGGAACCTGCGTTCTTGATCTTGGAAAGGGCGTCCATGGGGTCCCTGACCTGGATGCAGAGGTGCTCGGGGGCAACGCCGTTCATGGTCTCGATGGCGAGCTCCATGTCCTTGCAGACGATGTATCCGGAGTTGGCGAAGGATTTGCTGATGATGTCCCCTCTGGGCTCCTCGTTGACGATGTCCATCATGGCGTTCCATACCTTGTCGGGCATCTCGGGATCGTCGGTGACGAGGACGAACGCGGAGGTGGGTCCGTGCTCTCCCTGTGCGACGAGGTCCGCGGCCACGAACTCGGGCACGGCGGAGGAGTCGCAGAGGACCGCGGCCTCGGAGGCTCCGGCGGGGAAGTCGATGAGGACGTCCTTCTGAAGGAGGATCTTCGCCTCGGTGACGAACCTGTTTCCGGGACCGACGATACGCTGTACCTTCTCGATGCTCTCGGTACCGAGGGCCATGGCGGCGATCGCCTGTGCACCTCCGACCGCATAGACCTCGTCGCATCCCGCGATGTCGAGGGCCACAAGGGTGATGGGGTTGATGGGTGCGGGGGTGCAGCATATGACCTCGTCCACACCCGCGGTCTTCGCGGCGACGACGGTCATGAGGGCGCTGCTGGGATAGGATGCGAGTCCTCCGGGGATGTAGCAACCGACCCTCTCGAGGGGGGTGGACTTCATTCCGAGGGTGATACCGGGCTCGACCTCGGTGGTCCACATGTCAGGGGGAAGCTGCATCTTGTGGAAACGCTGGATGTTGTAGGCCGCGTTCTCAAGCTCCTCCACTATCTCCTGGTCGACCTTCTCGTATGCCTCGTCGATCTGGTTCCTGGAAATGGCCACCTGCTTGAGCTTGACCTTGTCGAACTTCTCGGTGTACTCGATGAGGGCCTTGTCGCCATTCTCCTTGACGTTCGCGATAATATCCTCTACAATGGATTTGACGGAATCAGTGTCGTTCTTCCTGTTAGCGATCCACTGTTCCTCGCTGATCTCGCTCCACTTGGGGATGTCGAGTTTCTTTTTTTCTGCCATGGTCCGAGCGATGCCCTTGCTTGATTTATACTGTTTGTTGGTATTCTATGGGTCTTTTTTACAGTACAGTCAGATATATACTCTATATAGAGAGGCCCGAAACATGCATGGAAACGCCTTCCCGTTGCATCAACGTTAAAAACATCTTTCGATTCCACATACCAAATGAAGGTCGTCGTGGTCGGAGCGGGAGACATCGGAATTGCAGCCGTGATATCGGCGAAATACGTCACTTCCGAAGTCTACCTGTTGGAAAAGGAACAGAACGAGGTAATGAAGGTCAAGTCGGAGATGACCCTGACCGCCATCCGTGGAGACGCCACCAACCCCCGTACCCTGAAGAACGCCTTGGAGAAGTTCGGGGACATCGATGTCCTGATATCCGCCACCAAGGACGACAGTATGAACCTCTACATCTGCATGAACGCGAAGCAGATCTATGGAAAAAGGATACGTACGATCGCCACCATCAAGAACCGTTCCGACCTCGAGGACTGGATACCGGACTATGTGGACCACCTTCTATGTCCCGAGGACCTTATCAACGAGAAGATCTCCAAGATCAGCGCCCTCAGGAACGCGGTCATGTACGAACCGCTCAGCGAACCGGGGCTGTGCCTGACCACGTTCAAGGCGAGGTACGGGCAGGACATCATCGCCAAGACCTGCATGAACCTGGACCTGCCTAAGACCTGCCGCATCGTGGCGATATACCGTGGAGACAACGTCATCCTCGATGTGGAGCTGACCGAGATACGTGACGGTGACAGGATCCTGGTCATAGGCGACTGGGAGTCCATGGTCCGTTTCGACGACCTGATGGGTTCTGGGGGATCCACCACCAACGTGGTCATCCTGGGTGCCACCGCCCAGGGTATCCGTCTCGCCAAGAACCTCTCGAAGAACGACAACATGAGGCTCAAGATCATGGACGAGGACCTCGCCCGCTGCAAGGCGGCGGATGCAGCCCTTCCCTCTGTATCGGTCGTACAGGGAAACCTCCTCGACCCCGCGTTCCTGCGTTCCGAGAACGTCATCCGTGCGAACGTCGTCATCCCCGCTTTCGACAACGACGAGAAGAACCTCCTCAGCTGTGTCACCGGCATAAGGTTCGGTGTGGAGAAGGTCGTCACCCGTTACAGGAACGAGGAGTACGGGGACATCTTCGGCTATACGGGGGTGGAGTCCGCCATCGGTCTGAAGAAGACCGTCACGAACGACATCAACATGCACCTGGTCGACGAGAACGACCCCGGACGGCACAACAACGGTATGATCCTTCTGGAAAGACAGGGGGAGTTCCTCCTTTCCGTGGTCATGCGTCACAACTGCAGGGCCCTCGGGAAACCCCTCGGAAACCTCGCCCTTCCCGACGGGGTACGTATATGTGCCGTCATGAACATGGACCCGGAAGGCAACTACATCTATGCCCCCATATCCCTGAAGACCGTGATCGGCATCGGGGACAAGGTCATGTTCTACTATTACATGACCGATTACTACGAGCTCATACAGCTGTTCGGCCTCAACATCCCGGAGATCTGAACTTGTTAGACATAGCCCTCCTACGCAGACGCATTATCCACCTTGAGAGGTTCAACAGCGGAAGTATCAAGATCCTCGGTCTGATCGAAATCCTTCTCGCAATCATCCTGACGATAGCCCTGTGTTACGCCTGTGTCGCGGACGAGGACCCGGGACTGTATGCTACCCCTGCGGCCGTGCTTTGGATCATGGGGACCCTGCAATACCTTCTGTTCTACGGCAAGGAACGTCTGTCGTCCTCGTTAGGTATATTGCTGATAGCGGAAACGTGGTTGCTGTCGTTCCTTGTGTCGGCGATCCCCTTCCTTCTTTACGGTTTTTCCCCCGAGGATGCCCTTTTTGAGGCGGTCAGCGGATATACGACCACCGGGGCCTCGATCCTCACCGATTTCAACACCATCCCCCGTTCTCTGCTCCTATGGAGAGGTCTCATACAATGGGCAGGAGGTCTGACGGTCGTCGTCACGTTCTCGCTTCTGATGCCTATGATCGGAATGGGCGGTGCGGGACTCATGTCCAACGAGTTCACAGGTTCGGACAGCGGTTCGTTCAACCTCAAGGTCACCACCGCCGCGAAATACTTCATCATCATCTACCTCTCCCTGACAGTTCTCGAGGTCCTCATCCTGCTTTTCCTCAACGTCACCCCCTTCGACTCGCTCTGCATCTCGCTGTCGAACGTCCCCACGGGTGGACTGCTTCCCAGAAGCGACAGCATGGCGAGCTACGACACCGCCGTACAGGCAGTGACGCTGGTCTTCATGATCCTCGGTGCATTGAACTTCTACCTCCTGTTCAGACTGTTCCACGACAAGAACGGAAGGACCCGTAAGTTCGGCAGACATTTCCACAGGAAGCAGCCGTTATCGGAAAAGGACAGGAAAACAAGGGTCTTCGAATGGCTCACCAACAGGGACTATGTGCTATTCAAAAGCAAGGAGGCCAGGTACATGCTTACCTGGTTCCTTATCTGTACGGTCATCATCTCCCTCGACCTCACGTTCTACAGCGATTACGGTAGAGCGTTATGGGAATCGTTGTACGTCGTCATATCTGCCGGAACCGGAACCGGTTTCTCCATCATGGAATACTCGTTCTGGCCCCATGCGGACCTGTTCCTGATACTTATCATCGAGTTCATCGGAGGATGTTCCGGATCCACCACGGGAGGTGCGAAGATCTACCGTCTGATCGCGGTCTTCGACTTCCTGAAACGCAGCATGAGCAAGACGATGCACCCTACCGAGATCACCACGACCAGTCTCGAAGGCAGGAAGATCTCGTCGTTCGAACTCACATCGATCGTCACGACCCTCCTCCTGTTCATCCTTTCTCTGATCATCGGTTCCTTCCTGTTCATGGAATGGGAAGGGGTGAACCTGGGAGAATCGTTCTCCGTGGTCATGGCGGCCCTCGCCAACGCAGGTATCGTGACCGGTGGCGGACCGTTGGACACGTTCGCGGACTATTCAATCCTCAGCAAGTTCCTCCTCTGCGTACTCATGTGGCTGGGACGTATGGAGCTCATCCTCGTCCTCATCCTCTTCACCAGGGGATTCTGGTCCGACCTCCGTATTTCCATCAGGTCGGACAGGTTCGATCTGATGAAATCGAGGAAAAGAAAATACCCTTGACCTATTCTTTTTCCTGAACAGGCCGAAATGTCCACCGATGACCTGATGAGGAACGTCGGTCAAAAAAGATATGGTGACGGTCGGGCGAAAAACACCTGACCGTCGGTTGTCTTCACTGTTTCCTGCACATCGCAAGGATTCTGAAGACCGCAGGGCTTCCGGGCTCGATCTCGTTGATCGCTCCGGCTGCGACCTTCGCCTCCCAATAGGTACCTTTGTCGGCGAAACTGTATCCGATGGTCTCGAGGGCGCCCAGATGGCTGTTGGCGAGTTTCAGACATTTGGAGGAGTACGCTCCGGCTGCGGTGGAGTTGTTGTTGAGCCACTGGTACCATGCCATGAGGGCGTAACCGTCGGCATCCTTTCCCTTAAGCCTGTCCTTGGCGTACTTTGCGGCCTCTTTGTTCTTTCCCGCAAGGACGAGTGCGGAGATATAGCTCCTTCCGGCCCTGTAGGAATCGCTGCGTTTCAGGAGTTCCTCCGCATCGGCGATGGCCTTGTCATGCTGCCCGAGGGATCCGAGGACCTGCACCTTGAGCACACGGTCGATCTCCTGAAGGGTCTCCATCATGCCGATCTCCGCAAGGGCGTCATCGTGCCTGTCGAGTCCGTGGTAGACCGCCGCCCTTGCCCTGTGGACCTTGTCGTTGGGCTCGAGGTCTGCAAGGATCTTTCCTGCGTCCTTGAGACATCCGAGCGAGATGAAACCGGAGGCGATCTCGTAGGCCTGGGTCTTGTCCTCGGGGATATGGCTCATGATCACATCGACGACGCCGGGGAAGTTCCTGTCGTCACCGATGGTCTTGAGCATGGACGCACAGGTAAGAAGGGTCATAGGCTCGTCGTTGCATTTGGAAGCGAGTTCCATGATAAGGGGCCCGGCTTTCTCGTAACTGCCTTCCTTGATCTGCGCGGTGATCGCGGATAGCTCGTCTTGATGGTTCATGAACGGTCTATCGCGTTCACATAGATATGCTCTTGTAGGGAATAGAAAGCTATGGACGTATGGTAGATGAAAAACCCCTCCCCTAGGGAGAGGGAGTGATGTTTAATCCGATTACTGGGGAGTCTCCACCATGAACCTGAGGCAGAAGGGGATCTTGCCTCCGGGAACGGACTTGTGGGCTTCCACACATTCCATGCATTTTCCGTGTCTGGGGCATTCGGTCTTAGGACAGTTGCAGTTAGGGTTAAGGTCTGCCATGCCACCTGAACCGTCTTCCCTGTATTTTTGTCCTGTGGAACAAGGTCTCCACGTATCGATGCGTCAAAGTCTATAATATATATGTATAATAGGGGAGGCATGGAAAACGACCCGTACCGCGGCACCAACCCTTGGTCTCTCGCCAGATACATCAGGAACCCCGAATGCCCCTGTCCCATCTGCGGAGGTCCGACCAGGTTGACCGTGGACCTTGTCCCCGGACCCGACGGAGACCCCGTACTTTCCATCTTCTCCAGATGCAGCCCCTGTGGAAAGGACACCGAAATGACCGCAGAGGTCCTCGAAGACATGGACATAGTCGTGAAGGTCGCCTCCACCGGAGAGGTCCATGAGACCGATATGGAATCGTATGGTATCAGGAAGGATATCGAGAAGACCTGCACGGACGACTCCGAGGGAAAACGCAAGGTCCTGTCCCTCGAAGGCAGACTTGCAGGAAGGCTTGCCGAGACCAGACGCCCTGCGGCCGCCGTATCCCTCGGAAAAAAGGTCATAGACGGCATGGTGGCTCTGGAGGACTACGACGGAGCGATGGACCAGGCCATGGCCACCGCGGCCGTGCTCTCGGACAAGGGGGACTACGAGGCTGCATTGGAACTCTACGGATCGTTGAAACAGTATGCCGAAGGCAATGTCAGTCCGTCGGCAATCGCCTTTACCCTCGCCCATGCGTTCGCATTGTTCTCATCGGGCGACACCAAGGAATCCACAAGACTGGTTCGCGAGACCGTCACCGCCACCGACCGCATGAAGTCCAACGGCACCATCCCCGAAAAGGACAGATTGGTCCGTTCCAGGGCATACGAGGCGTTGGGAGTGCTTCTTTCGGCCAAAAACGACAAGGCCGGATCCATGAAGGCCATGAAGAAGGCATTGGAGGACTCCCAGGACATAGTCTCCAAGGAACCGTCGGAGGACGGGCTCAAATGGGTCAATCGCTGTGCGAGGGAATACGCGTTCTCCGCTTTCCAGGCCGATATGAAGAAACGCAGCGTCGAAGCGTTGAAGGACAGCGTCAAACAGTGCTCACGTTTCAAGGACACCTACCCGTCCGCATACTGCGACGCCCTTCTCCAGAGGGCCATGTACATCTCCGATTCCGGTTCGGACGTCCCTCCCTATCTGCGTGGTGACATGGACGAGGTCATATCCATGTTGAATACCGGAAAGGACGATGGGAGGTTCGATCCCCTGCTTCCCCTTGCGTACTTCTACCGTTCCATGACGGGGATGGACAAAGAAATCCTGGACGGAAACGATATGGGTAAGGCCTACGAACTCCTGTTCCGCGGGGTATCCGAAGGTTTCGTACCCGATTCCACCCTGATCCCCATAGCATCGCAGTACGTCACATACCTTTCCAAGAACGATAAGGAAAAGGAAGAATCCGTCAGAAAGGAGCTTGCGGCACTCGGGCTGTTCCTCGGTTCCGCCAGATACAAGCCGTGATTCAGTCCGATATGGATACATCGTGTCCCATACCGTACAT
Organism: archaeon; assembly: GCA_024399195.1. GTDB lineage: Archaea > Thermoplasmatota > Thermoplasmata > Methanomassiliicoccales > Methanomethylophilaceae > Methanomethylophilus. Next base: position 15,054 of record JAKSHW010000025.1, read on the forward strand.
CGCGATAATCAGTATCTTATACCGACCTGACGATTATCATTCGATACCATGTTGGCGAAGATCTGCATCCAGGGACTGTTCGACGAGTACGACTACGAGATCGTCCTAGACAAAGGAAACCTGACCTATCTGCACTCGCAGAACGGTCTGGGCAAGTCCACTGTGATGAAGATGATCCACAACCTCCTGGAAGGAAACCTGGAAGAGGTCCGTACCACGGTGTTCGACAGGTTGGACCTTGTCTTCGACGATGGGAAGATCCTCACCGTGGAGAACAAGAATCAGGAGCTGTCCATCCTCGGAAGGAGGAACGAAGTGGACGAGAAGGTCGGTATCAGAGAACTCAAGGAACTTCTGAAATCCGTCTACATCGGTCCCGAACGTACATTTGTGACCCTCGACAACGGGGAGACCGTGTCAGCCGTGGACCTGTACATGAAGGACATCACCGAATCTATCGAGAAGGCCAGATCCGATTCGAGGATCGTGCCCGGAGACTGCGGTGAAAAGATGAGCGATGCGGACCTCGACAAGCTTTTCAAGGACACCGAGGCCAGGATCGCGTTCATAAAACAGGCCGGCTTCGGACCCGAGATCCCTTCGGGACTCAGATTCCCTCCGAGCAGATACGAGATCAGCTGTTCCAACACGAAATATCTGGCGCTCGCCCGTGCCTTGGACGCCTATGTAGGCAAGTATTACAGGCTGGCGGAGAGCATCGTCGTCTTCAAGGACATCGTGAACACCATGTTCGTCAACAAAACCGTTGATTTCAACGGACGCGGATATCTCGAGGCCCATATGGACAGGTCCGGCATCACGATACCCCTTTCCAAGTTCTCCTCCGGTGAAAAACAGATCATGGTCATGTTCTACCAACTGCTGTTCAAGGCCGCTCCCGGATCGTTGGTCATCATCGACGAACCCGAGGTCTCGCTCCATGTGAACTGGCAGCACCAGCTCGGCAAGTTCTTCATGGACATAGCAAGGATCAGGGAGCTCCAGGTCCTCGTCACGACCCATGCCCCCGCGGTGATCCACGACGATTGGGACAAGGCGGTGGAACTGGAAAACTCCCGTTGCTCCTGAGTGGTCTGCATGATCGGTTCCCTCAGTGCATCCGATGTGGCGAACGAGATCTCCATGACGAGATCCACCTTCAAAGGCACCTATGTCGTGGTGGAAGGGGAGACCGATCTCAGACTGTATTCCAAATTCATCCCCCAGGACAAGGTGAGGATCCTTGTCGCCCATTCCAAAGACAACGTCTGCAAGGCCGTATCCATCAGCACCCGTAGAGCCGATGACAGGGTCGTAGGGATAATCGACCGCGATCTGGACGGTCTTTTGGGCACAAAACGCGTTCCACCCCTGTTCATGACGGACGGAAGGGACATGGAATCGACCCTGATGTGTTCCCAGGCGTTCGACGCAGTGGTCTTCGAATACGGTGACGGCAAACGTATGGCCGATTTCGAGTCCACCTACGGCGATATACGCAAGGCCATCGGACTCTCCTCGGCCTATATCGGCTCCCTGATGTACCTTTCGTACAGAAAGGGCATGGGGCTCGTTTTCAAAGAGCTTGACCATTCCTCGTTCATCAGGAAGGACTTGTCTATCGACGTGGAGAAGATGGTCGGACAGGTCTACTCCAAATCAAAAAAACAGAACATCCCTGTCGGAGACATGGTCCAGGAACTGAAAAGATACGTCTCGTCCCTAGAAGACCCGTGGGCACTCGCAAGGGGTCATGATTCTGTGTCTATATTCGTGTTAGGCCTTCGCAACGTTTTCGGATCCTACAATTCATCGAGGCTCAACGACGGACAGGTGGGCGGTGCACTGCGCATGGCCTGCTCCTCCGAGGGGTTCTCCAAAACAACGCTTTTCAAAGAGTCCGATTCCTGGAGCAGGAAAAAGGGTTTGGTCCTTTGGAAGAACATCGTCGGAGATCAGTCCTGAACACTGAAGTCCTCTCTCTTCTCCCCCATGGCGGTCTCCATGATGGTCTGGACCTTGCGTTCGCTTTCATCGAGGATCTTCCTGCAGTGTTCCCTGATGGCGACCGCGTCCTCATACACCTTGAGGCTTTCGTCGAGGTCGAGCGAACCGCTCTCAAGTTTCTTTACAAGGCCCTCGAGGACCTTCATGCTCTCTTCGAAGCCCATGTTCTGGATCTCGTTACCAATATCGCTCATTCGAATTCCTCCTTGTTTACTACCTTGGTCTCGGCCTTTCCGTCCCTCATCCTGATAGTGACCACGGAACCTGCCTCCAGACCCTTGACGGACGTGACCGCGTTTCCATCGGTATCCGTCACGAAACTGTATCCCCTGTCTAAAACACTGTACGGACTGAGTGCGTCCAACCTCGCGGATATCCTCCCTTCCGAGGCCTTGACACGCTCGATGACCTTGGCCATAGCGGGATCGACACGGCCGAACATCGTTCCGCATACGGATTTCATCCTGAGGATCTCCGCTTTCAAAGCGGGTTCGGGACGTTTCTCCACCGAAGCGAAACGGGTGTGCATGCGGGAGACCTTCTCCCTTACGCACATGGCCGCACGCGAGGTGAGCTCGTCCAGCCTGTAACCCTGCATCTCGACCATTTCCAATGCCTTTCTCGGCGATAATTTGGAATCCAGGGCCTCGAACCTGTAACGCATCCTCTCCAGGACGGAGGTCAACGCCTTGTTCAGCCTGAGATCCATGTCGTTCAACTGCCTGTAGATCTCGGCCTTGTCACGGACGGCCAACTGTGCAGCCCCGGTGGGAGTGGGGGCCCTGACATCCGCCGCGAAATCCGCCAATGTGAAATCGGTCTCATGTCCGACGGAGGAGATGACAGGCACCTTCGATGCGACTATGGCCCTGACCACAGGTTCTTCATTGAAAGCCCACAGGTCCTCCAGGGAACCTCCTCCACGTCCGACGATGATCACATCTACACCGACCCTGTTGAGGAGTTCGATACCTTTAACAATGGATGCGGCGGCCCCTTCGCCCTGCACTTGTGCCGGTGCGAGAAGGATGTCCACAGGGAACAGACGTCCCGTGGTGGTGATTATATCGTGGATTACCGCACCTGTCCTGGAGGTGACGACACCTATGGTACGGGGGTATACGGGAAGTCTCCTTTTCCTTTCACTGCTGAAAAGACCCTCGGCCTCAAGCTTCTTCTTCAATGCCTCATACTGCAGATAGAGGTCTCCGGTACCTGAACGTCTCATCGACTCCACGATGAACTGGTAGCTTCCTCTCTCCACGTAGAGGTCAAGATGTCCGTAGGCCTCCACCTTCATGGAATCCCCGGGACGGAAGTCTATCCTGCCCATCGCACTCCTGAACATGACCGCGCGTATCTCGCTGGTGGCATCCTTTATAACGAAGTAAGAATGGCCGGAGGAATACAGTTTGTAATTGGATATCTCACCGACGACCCAGATGTCGCTGAGCCCCGGCGTACGACCGAAAAGGTCCTTTACACGGCTGTTGAGTTCGGTGACCGATATCCTTTCAGACATAACGGACGGTCATGTAACTACACATATATGGCATATCCTGAGGCAATCGGTTTTTATCGGTATGCGATTACGGTGGACATGGACAAAGAACAGCTTTCAACCATCCTCAAGGACGGTTCCGAACAGTATCTTGACGATATCTGGGAGATGGTGAACGCCCCCTTCTTCGCGATGAACGGGATGGAGGCGGTATCAGTCACCCCCAAGGAGGTCACCGTACGCAAGACCATCGTCGACCGCGACATCAACAGCAACGGGTTCTGGCACGGAGGAACGATCTACGGTGTCATGGACCACACCTTCGCCATCCTCGTCAACCAGGGCTGCCATGCAGTGGGTCAGAGCTCCAACATCAACTACTTCAGACCCGGAAGGGGATCCGAAATAACCTGTAAGGCGAAGTTCATCAATGTCTCCAGGTCCCTTTTCCATGTCTATGTGGAAGCGTTCGACGGGGAGAAAATGGTCGCTTCCGGAACGTTCGTCGCTTTCAGACTGCAGGAGATCCACTCCTAAGCGGACGGTTCCACCTTCGGTGTAGTCCGCAGAGGGACGTCGGGTCCCCCTGCGGTAACCGGTTCATTCGGTCAGCAGATATCCGTCCGCGGTCTTCTTGAACGAATGGCCGCAAAGCTGTCCGACCGTATTCTCCAATGTTTTTCCGTCACCATCGACAAAGATCGCTTTCAGTCTGAAACCCGTGACATTGAGACTGTTGCCGTGGAACGGTACCTTTTCAGGTATGGTGAACACCGTCCCTTCCACGACATCGATCGATATCAGTGTGGCCCCTCCGCCGTTGACGGAGAACACCATCCCGTCGATCTCCACGTTCGTCTGTTGGGCACCTCCCCTTTGAGGGGCATTGGCCGTCTTCCAATCGCCTGCAATGGCTAGACTGCCTAGCATCGCCACCACGAACATAACGCAGATGACGATTGTCACATTCCTGCTTGGTTTGAAATCAAACATAGTTATCACCTTGTTTTGACGGTATCCACGTATGACGGCCCGTTGTCGGAATCCTCGTTCTGGATCATCATGTCCGGATCAGCCTTGACCTTGTTCTTCCAACAATAGATGTACTTAGAAATACGGAGGATGAAATAGGGGATCCAGATACACATGTACGCTTCTAATGCAAGCGCGTGTTTTCCTCCGAGGAAATCACCACCGTTGAAGTTCCCGTAGAGCCCCATGATGTGAAGGAGCAGTCCGAAATAGAAAAGGTAGGAGAAGTACTGAAGCCTCTTCCAGTTCCTAGCGCTCATGTGTCTCCTGACGAAATAGAGGGAACTGAGCATGAGCGGGATCATGAGGATGAGCAGCATCACCGTGGCGATACATGCTATCTCCCTTCCGGTAGACAGGGATCCGTCGAAGAGCTTCAGGAGGTATTCCGAATAGTAGAATATCTCCCCGAAG
>JAKSHW010000250.1 GCA_024399195.1 archaeon
GCAGATCTCAAAATCTATGTGTGACATACTCAGATTAAATAACTTAATTATCTTGAATTCCCGTCGATTTTTATGACTACATCTACATTTTCGGGATCGCGTACGGCACTTCCAGCTTGAACAGGGAATATAGTGCATTGGCCTTTGCCTGCGGTTCCTTCGGCAGGACGACCTCGTCGTAGACCTTGCATTTCTGGTTCCTGAGGTCCATCAGGGCCGATACAAGGTTCGGGGATTTGTTCCCGATCCTCTTCTCGGGACCCTGTTTCTTCACCTTCCCTATCTCGACGAGCTCGTTCTGCAGGCTCTGTACCACGGCCGCCGCTATGAACGACACCAGGAGATGTCCCCTGAAGGTATCCTCGCTGTGGACACGCAGGGGCAGCAGCGAGGCGCTGCCCTTCCCGATGTCCATGAACTGCTCCACGTTCTGCCTTATATAGTAGTCGGGGAGGACCTCCGGGTTCTCGAGTTTCATGTCGGAGATCACCACGAAGAACCCGGTATCCGACATGGAATCGAAGATCTCACCGTCGGTAAGGCCGTTCTTCACGGCCTTCTTCGCCAACCGTGCGTCCTCCATGTTCTTCCTGTCCACGTCCAGGATGCAGTAGGCGTATCCGGGACAGCCTGTGGCGAGGTCGCATTCCACCCTTTTGACGTCCAGTCTCCTCTCCCCGAACATGGTGAAGTTCTCGCGGACCATGATGCCCGGAAGGACCTCCTTCCGGAGGCCCTTGTACAGGACGGACCCGGACTCCAGACGGGACATGAAACTGATCTTGGACTCGAAAAGGTCCCTGATGTTGGTCTCCGTGGGATATCCTGCGTCCATCAGTGCGTAGTCGCACTTCACACCCTGCTGCTCGAGCTCCCTCATGGTCCTTATGAGGGTCGTGGAATCCACTATGTTGCCGGGGACGTATCTGGCGAACACCGGCATCTCACGGTCCCTGTCCATCACTATGATCAGTCTGACCTCGTTGTTGATGTCGCCGTTGTGGTTGCTCAGGGCGCTGATCGGCATATGTACGTCGTTGGGAAGTCCGGTGCTGTCGATTATCACGTTGACCCTGTCCGAACCTTCCGTCACAAGAGGTATGTACCTGGAGAAGAACGCACGGTAGTTCGATTCGTCGCCCAAGGCCTCGAAGTATTCCGATATGCGGCGACCGTCCATGTTCGCCTTGGGGTACAGTATACTGCTGTAGCTTCCCGTATACCAGTCCAGGGCGTGGCCTACGGCCTCGCCGGAGACTATGTAGTACACGATCAGCGAACGCAACGTGTCCAGTTCAGGCATATCGAGCCCTTCGATGCAGTCCATGAACCCTTTCCTGCGGACGTACCAGTCGAGGAAATAGGCGTCCCCGAAATCCAGGATAAGCTTCTCCTCCGTCAGCGGACGCGGGGCGTCCGCTATGTCCGCTTTCACAAACTCCCCTTTGTCCAGATCGAACCTCACCAGTCCGAGGTCCTTGTGGTCGAAGATCCCCTTCTCCTTGTCCATGACCTTTCCAAGGTGGATGTATGTCTTCATCACTTTTCCGCCTTCGCGGTAGGACTTGGCGGCGTTGGCGTACTTCCCACCGCCGGTATAGGTGAGGTGCATGACCCCCTATATCATTGTAGGTATATAATTATATCTACAACTTGTAAAAAATATCGAAATTTGTCTAAAACTGGACAAATTACCTGTAAAAAGTATCTAATTTATCACAAAGTGCCTATTCGGGCATCAAAAAGATGTGGTTATAATTCCCTTCGGGAACTCTAGCTAATCAATCCAGTTTCGTATTCTGGGACATTCGCGTACCACATGTTTTAAACCG
>JAKSHW010000251.1 GCA_024399195.1 archaeon
TTCAACACCCTCATCAGGCCCGCCATGTACGACTCCTTCCACTACATCCAGAACGGAAGCAGGTTCGGAAAGGCATGCACCGCCAAATACGATATCGCAGGACCTATCTGCGAGACCGGCGACTATCTCGGACACGAGAGGGTACTTCCCGAGCCCCAGGAAGGCGATGTCATGGTCGTCTACAACGCCGGTGCATACGGTTTCAGCATGAGCAGCAACTACAACTCCAGGCCCCTCTGTGCCGAGGTCCTCGTCAACGACGGAAAAGCCGAGCTTGTCCGCGAGAGGGAGACCATCGAAGAGCAGTGGAGACACCAGATCATTCCCTCGAGGCTTCAGTGATGAAATTCTGGAAATACCAGGGATGTGGAAACGATTTCGTCGTGGTGGACGGAATCACCGAAAAACTGGAGATCGACGTCCCCTGGTGTGTCAAGGTCTGCGACCGTAACTTCGGTATCGGAGCGGACGGCGTACTTTACCTCCTCCCCGGAGAAGACGGATGCGACATCACCATGAGGATCATCAACGCCGATGGTTCCGAGGCAGAGATGTGCGGAAACGGTATCAGATGTATCGCAAAACACGCACGTGACTTCGGCATCATGGACAAGGACGAGTTCTCCATCCACACCGGAAGGGGAACCCTCGTCGCCACCGTGTTCAAAGGAGACGATGGCAAGGTCAGGACCGTCAGGATCGACATGGGTGCACCCATCCTCGATGCAAGGACCGTCCCTGTAAACTACGACGGACAGTTCATCAACCAGCCCTTCGAGATCGATGGTGTGAAATTCCACGCCAACGCGGTCTCCATGGGTAACCCCCACTTCATCACTTTCGACGACATCGGAGAAAAAAACGTGAAAAAGCTCGGCCCCAGGCTCGAGAGCTACCGCGAGTTCTTCCCCAGGAAGACCAATGTGGAATTCTGCAGGATCGAAGACGGAAAGATCTACATCACGGTCTACGAAAGAGGTGCCGCATGGACCCTTGCCTGCGGTACCGGAGCATGCGCGACCACCACTGCGGCCGCACTCAACAAATTAGTTCCCTTCGACACCCCCGTGGATGTACATCTCCCCGGAGGATGGCTCAAGATCACCGTGGACAGCGGACTGAAGTACGTCCTCATGGAAGGACCTGCAGTACTTGTCTTCGAGGGATCCATAGAATAATCGGATATAGGTGTTTAATATGGCAAAATACGCACAGGCAGAAAGACTTCAGAAACTCCCCCCTTACCTCTTTGTAATGCTCGAGGAACTTGCAGCACAGAAGAAGGCAGAAGGAGTCAAGATGATCGACTTCGGAATAGGAGACCCCGATCTCCCCTGTCCTAACGAAGTCCTCGATGCCATGGACAAAGCAGCACGTATCAACGACAACCAGAAGTACTCCTCCTCCAAGGGAGAGAGGGACCTCAGGGTCGCCGTTGCCGAGTACTACAAGAAGAGGTTCAACGTCAATGTGGACCCTGACAAGAACGTCTGCATCACCATCGGATCCAAAGAGGGAATCTACAACATCGCCCAGGCCTTTGTGAACGAGGGAGAGAAGATCGTCGCTCCTGCACCCGGTTACCCCGTATACTCCGGAGCGGCCACCCTCTTCAACAACGCGGTCTGCGACAAGGTCAAGCTCAAGGCAGAGAACAACTGGCTCCTCGACCTCGATGAGGTTCCCGAAGATGCTAAACTCCTGTACCTGAACTACCCCAACAACCCCACCGGTGCCACCTGCGACCTCGACTACGTCAAGAAAGCCTACAACTGGGCCCAGAAGCACAACACCATCTTCGCATACGACAACGCATACTG
>JAKSHW010000252.1 GCA_024399195.1 archaeon
TCAAGGGGATGTTCTTCGAGAACGTGGTCGCACAACAGCTTGTATCGGCAGGACACGAGCTGATATTCAACAGGTTCGAACACGAAGGCAAGAACCATGGGATCGACTTCCTTCTGTCCAAGAAGAACGAGGTCATCCCTGTAAAGGTCAAATCGGCAGGATACAGAACCCACAGGTCGCTTGACATCTTCAGAAAGAGATATGGTTCAATGATCGAAGATGGCTACATCGTCTGTTCCAACGACCTTGAAGAGGAGGATGGAGTCTTGTCCATACCTGCGTACATGACCATGTTCCTCTGACATACGCGGTTATGCACGATACCGATCCATAAACCAGTACGGCACCAAGACACTCCCTCCGAAATGCCTTGGTGAAAGAGGTTTACATCGCCCATTCGGACCTTTTCTGCCTGATCAGCAGAACCACGAACAGCGAACCACCCACAATGGAGGTGACCACTCCTACGGGAAGCTCCGCGGAAAGCACGGAACGTGCCACACAGTCCGCCGCCAAAAGGAACAGACCTCCCATGACCGCGGACGCAGGTAGGAGGTACTTGTTGTCGGAACCCACGAAGATACGGGCCACATGGGGTGCGACAAGACCGACGAACCCGATGGTACCGGTGAAACAGACGGTCATGGCGGTACAGATAGACACCACCGCCAACAGCCTGACCCTGAGCTTCTTGGAGTCCACTCCAACTGACCTGCATCCGTCCTCGTCCATGGACAGGACGTTCAACGCCTTCCATTGTGAACACATGAACACCACGCTGAACAGGGCAGCCACCAACAGGAACGGCATATTGTCCCATCCCACCGCACCGAGGTTACCGAGGTTCCAGTTGAAGATCTGGGAGAGCTTGTCAGGAGTGGCGATGACCTTCAGGAATGTCGTGGTCGCCTCGAAGGCGTACATGACCGCCACACCCGTCAGGATCATCGCCGTGGGGGTCACATTGGAAAGTTTCGACACAGTAATCATGATGGTCGCCGGGATCAGGGAGAACACGAAAGCTGCTATGATCATCTGCAGGTTCTCACCGAAGGACGATAGTGCGGTTATTCCCAAGACAACCACAATGGCCACTCCCAGGGACGCTCCCGAGGAGATACCGGTGGTGTAAGGGTCTGCAAGGGGGTTCTTCAGACTGCTCTGAAGGGCCGCACCGCACACCGCAAGGGTGGCACCGCAGAACACGGCGGCCAAGGCCTTGGTCATACGGAGGTCGCAGACGATCTGCTGCCTCCTGATACCGTCCAAGGTGTCGGGGACCACTCCGTTCAGCCTGTCTATGACCAGTTGGTAGCATTCAAAGAAACCCAAAGGCCTGCTACCGATGGTAAGACTGAAGAACACCAGCAGCACGATCAGGGCGACCATACCGAGAATGAACAGTTTCTTTCTTCTGACCACTCCCGCGTACGTTCTGAGGAATTCGTCCGAGTTCACCAGAGGTCCCTCCTTGTACGTATAATGATGCAGAGGAAGATGGGTGCACCGATGAACGACATCACGACGCCCACGGGGATCTCGCTTCCCGTGGGGGAGACGATCCTGCTGACGACGTCACAGAACAGGATGAACACCGCTCCGAACGCCGCTGCCGAAGGTATGACGAACCTGTTGTCGCTTCCTATGAAATGCCTCACGACATGGGGTGCCACCAGACCGATGAAACCGATCACACCACAGAAGCTGACGGTCACCGCCGTGACTATGGACACGGTCACGAGACATATCGTCCTGTAAACGGTGGTGTCCACACCCATGCTCCTCGCACTGTCCTCCTCCACGGAGAGGATGTTCAGCTT
>JAKSHW010000253.1 GCA_024399195.1 archaeon
TTCCATGATACCGAACGTCTGACCTCCAAATTAGGAAACGAGAAGGTCCTGAGGGGACACATCTTAGGTCTCATAGCCACTGGCGACACCTCGTCCGAACAGGAGATCAAGGAGTTCATGGAGATGACGTTCTACGGGGCCACCTGCAGTCTCCTCGGTATCGAAAGGGTCATCACCAGCGTGGTGGACTTCCTCTCCGAGAACGGGATGGTCGAGAGGGCCGGGGACATGGTCCGTATACTGCCTTTCGGAAAGAGGGTGTCCGACCTGTACATCGACCCCTGGACCGCCGTCATCCTCCACAAGGCGGTGGATAAAATGGACCAGGACACCGACGAGCTCATGATACTCCATGCGTTGGCGTGCACCCCCGATGTGATGGGCCTGTACCCGAAGAAGACCGATCTGGACATGCTCCAGGCGGTGGACATGGAGTACGACGGGAAGTACCTCTGCAACATCTACGACGAGACAGGGGTGGACGAGGACGACGAGTACGGTGAGGACGAGAAGATGTCCGATATCCATCTGTCCGACCTCAAGACCGCCATCATGCTGAGAGACTGGGTGAACGAGCTGAGCGAGGACCACATCACCGACTACATGAAGATCGGTCCCGGTGACATACGTTCACGTGTGGACAACGCCGAATGGATCCTCTATTCCATGAACGAGGTGGCGTACATCTTCAACCCGGACGCCACGAAGTACATCAAACCCCTTCTGACCAGGCTCAGGTACGGTGTCAAGGACGAACTGATCCCCTTGGTGTCGTTCAGAGGGATTGGAAGGGGAAGGGCCAGGATCCTCTACGATGCGGGTATCTGCAATCGGCAGGACCTGGTAGATGTGGACCTTCTGACCCTGTCGAAGCTGCCCAAGATCGGTAACGCCCTGGCCAAAAGTCTCAAGGCCCAGGTCGGACCGTCCCTGGAACCCGACCTCCCGTACGCAATGTCCCGTCAGGAGGAGGACGAGATGGATTTCATGCTTGAGAAGATGGCCGCCGAGATGGATCCCGGGGGATCCGCATCATCGGAACCGGTCCCTGAACAGGCTCCTGCGAAAGGAAAGGCGGGGCCTGCGGTCAAGAAGTCGAAGACCAGACAGGTCAGTCTCGATATGTTCTGAGCGACGGTTTTCCGCTGAATATTTTTACGTAGGGACGGATACATGTCCCGTTCGATATGACAGAGGTCAGGATAGACAGCAATATGCTCAATTACATCGTGGCCGCAGCGGGTTTCGTCCTTGTCGTCTCCTACTTCCTGCCCTGGGTGAACGGGGTCGGTTGCAGCTACAACGGATCGGAGCTGGCCAGCGGAGCGTTCTCCAACAGTCTGTATAATTTCCAGAAGATCATCCCGACGTTCGTGCTGGTGTTCGGTTTCGCCATGGTTCTCCTAAATCTTCTGTGCGTGGGGTTCAACAGGATCGAGAAGATCGCCATCGGACTTACCCATGAGATCGTGGTCCTGACGCTTGTGCTGACCCTGGTGTTCTTTACCTGGGGTATATTCGAAGGTTCGTCCTTCAGTACCTCGATCGGTCCGATAGTCGCCCTTACCGTATCCATCGTGGCGTTCATATTCGCCACCTTGCAGGCGACCACCCTTCTGAAAAGCTACATCATCTACAGTTGAACGGGGTCGGTCCCGTACCTGCCCTGGGTTCAACCCGGATCGTCTTGCATGGGGCGATCCTTTCTTTTCCAAATTGTTCGTAAAAGGAGTACCGGGGTTTCCCCCGGTGATTAACTTGTTTACTGGGCGAGGATGCGCTCGAC
>JAKSHW010000254.1 GCA_024399195.1 archaeon
GGGATAAAATGCGGTCATCTATGGTTTATCTGCCTAGTGGAATGACGTATGCCGGAAAAGCGGTCGTTCCTCTCTATATAATATGTAATAGGGGCTGTCCGCGGCCCCTATGGATCAAGGGGCCCGTGGACCGTAGGTAGGAACTTATGCCGTCGTCGAACGAACGGTACGGTATATCGGACGGTTGATGTCTGTCCTTACCACGTCCTGCTTAGTGCCTATGTCATTTCACGACCCACAGACTGTTTCTGTTCGTCCCCTCGTTTGTGAGTATCTCCTTGTCTTTCAATACCGTCACGGTCTTTTTGACGGAGGACAACGTCATTCCTGTATAGTCTGATACTTCCGACAGTTTCGCTCTGGGGTTGTCTTTCAGAAATCCCAGGACGGATGCCTCATCGGGCTTTAGATGTGATATAGTCTCCTCTGCGATTTTGCGTAATGTGACGAAACGTGGTACAAAGGCGAATGGAAGTGTGACCCTTAGGCCGCCGTCGGTCATTCCGAAGGTTTCGTATCCATAGGTCTTGACGATACGCGGTATCCCATGACCGTTCCGTCCTGTCTTGTCCAATCTGGCGAAGACCGAGAATAGTCCCGGATTGACCGGGCGGTGGTCACCGGTGAAGAAATCCATCTCGGAAGCGAGGAACGGGATCCTGCCATAGGACATGACCTCTATGCGGTCGTCGAACACATGTACGGAAGGGGGCCCGTAAGTCCACCATGCGTTGTGGACGCATGCGTTTACCCATGCCTCCCTGAAGGCGTCGAGGTCGAAAAGGTCCGTCTCGGTACGTTCGAGGGTGTCCGTGTCCACCCGGGTCTCTCTCAGTCCTGCGATGCGGTCATACACGGCCTCCATCGACATTATCAGACCGTGTCCTCCGAGATCGGTCGTTTTCACCGTTTTCTTCCGGTCGGTGCCTTCGAACAGGACGATCCGCATAGGGATGCTGTTCTGGTCCGAAAGAAGGTATGCGTTGAGGTTGAACATGCCCTGTCCGTCCAAAAGCCCTATGCCGCGGAGGTAGTCCGGATCGTCGCGTGGGTGGTGACCGTGCGATATCAGGGCCGTGAAGAGGTATTCGAAGGAAAGGTCCTGTATATCGGACGTCATGTCCTGCAAGGGGTCGATCCCACGCGACAGCACCAGCCGTGCGACCGTTTCAGGACCCGCACATCCGTCCGAGGTCACGTTTCTGACGAAGTATCTGCCTCTGTACGAATACGGTGCCGAACTCCCCGTGGCCGATACTTCGATGTATCTTTTTCCATCGCCGAAGGTCCTTCTTCCGATGTAGGGGAAGACCCGTGGGACGATGTCCTTCCCGATCGCGTCACGTAGTCTTTCCAGTCCCCTGACATCGTCTGGATCGTCGGTCCCGAAATACACGGTGCCGTGACGACGGCTGTTCAGCATCGCGGACAGCGTCCTTATGCCCTCGTCCATCAGGGTCAGGTCTTCCTTGAACGCAACGGTCTCGGACTCTTCCTTCGGACATATCATCGGCATCCCGACTTCGAAGGAGGTTCGGTGTATTTATCGGTTCCAAACAGGCTTTGAACCAGTTCGGAACTGGTTCGTAACTAGTTCCGAACCGATCGGAACTGGATCCGTAATCTTAGGCGGGATCGTTCATTTCCTGCATCCGAGGTACGAGAAGTACGCACTTTCCATGGCCATGGTGGCCACTCCGATGACCAACGGGTCGTGGATGATGACCTCCGCCTTTTCATAGGCCTCCTCGTCGAACGTATGCGGGA
>JAKSHW010000255.1 GCA_024399195.1 archaeon
TGGAGAATGCGACATCCCGTAAACCGTTCCCTGTACCGATACCGGTAGGACGTCATGACTACTGCGAATGGTTGAAGGCCGTGGGAGATACCGTAGGTAAGCGGAAAGAGGCCGAGATGGAGATAGCCCATGTGGAAAAGACCTTCAGGGAGTTCGTGGAAATACACAGGCCCCGTCTCAAAGGCAGAAAGATCATTATCGTCAACAAGATGAGCGTAAACCATGATTGGCTTTTGGAGATACTCACCGAGCTCGGTGTAGAGATTCCGTTGATAGCCTTCCTCGCAGGTCCCCGTATGGCCAAAAGGAAGTTCGTATCCCGTTACGAGGATATGATCACCAGGGAATACCCTGTGGAAAACCTGGATGACGACGTGAAAAGAATGAAACCCGATATGGTACTGTGCGATACCGTGGTTCCAGTGAAGGGGGATTTCAAGGTAGCCAAACTCGGAAGGGTGGGCGTAGGGGTGAAAGGAACGTACGAGTTCACCGAATATCTTGAGAACATACTACGTCTGCCTGTAGAAGAAGGATGGAGGCGTAGACCATGAAACGTGTTATACCCGATGGGCTAACAGGTGCGATCCTGGCGGTCGAAAGCATTCCCGATGCGGCGGTCATGTTCCATGGGCCCGGTGGTTGCAGGATAAGGCATATGGTAACATCCAGTGCGACATTCCCCAGGATCGATCCGGAAGACGAACCTCCGTATACCGAACCGTACTACTACGGGTATTCAAGGGTTCCTTCCACCTATCTCGACGAACACGACTACATCAACGGGGCCTACTGCAAAATGGAGGAGGGCCTCGGAACGGTCGGAAGGAAGGAACCGTCCCTTATCGTGGTGATCGATTCGCCTGGAGCAGGACTTATCGGTGACGACCATCGGAAAGCGGCCTCTGCCAATATGATGGAAGACCGCACCCTGGTGGTCGACGAGGCATTGTCATCCATGCCCTTCACTGCAGGTTATGACCGCACGTTGAGAAGAATCCTTGACCATATGTCCCCTGAAAGGGGATCCACTGACGGTACAGTGCTCCTGATAGGGATGGACATACTCGAAAAAGACTGGTATTCAGCGGTGGAGGAAATGAAAGACCTCTTAGGGAGCATGGGCCTGGAAGTGGGTTGTGCACCCGGTGCAGGAGCCTCCTTGGAAGAACTTGAGAATTCTGTGAATGCAGAGTATGCCGTAGTGGTATGTCCCGAACTCTGTGTCTCTGTATCGGAGTTCTATCGGTCCAAAGGAGTGAAGATAATACGTTCGGAGCATGGAGCCCCCGTTGGGTTCGATGCCATCGAATCATGGATAAAGACTATCGCGGAATCCACCGGCATGGATCCGTCTCCTGCATTGGACAAGGTCGACACGATACGCAACCTGGTCTACAGGAAGTTCATCGGCATGAGATACAACTCCCTCAGGATAAGGGGACTTACATTCTCGGTTGCAGGCATATCCTCGATCGTAAGGCCGTTGACGGAATGGCTGTACGGATATCTCGCAATAGCACCGGTAGCGGTGGATATCGACCCGGGTTATGACGAAAAGGAAGTGGACTCTTTGAAAAGATTCCTGGAATCCAAGGACTACGGGGATTCGTTCGGAAAGGAACCTTTGGAAGGGTCTTCCATAGTCCTCTGCGAAGGAATGACCGCATTGACCATGCTGCACAGGGGGGATACGACGGTCGGGATACCGATAGGTCATTCGACGATGGGGCTTGACGACATCATCCCCAG
>JAKSHW010000256.1 GCA_024399195.1 archaeon
ATGCATCGGGTTGATCCACGATTGTGGACCAACTATATATAGCTGATTTTAAATTAATTTTACAAAGTAAAATTAATTTACTTTGGTCATCGTTCAAATTTGCATCGGGATGAGCAGAAAATCACGAAAACCAGGGTGAAACGGGAATGGCGTTGGGAAGAAGGCAGTCGAACAGGAGACTCGGGGCAGCCCAGGCTCTGGGCATGGCCGTGTTCGACTCGTTCGGCATCGCCGAACTCATCGACGAGGCCTGCGGCTTCGAGGGTGAGAGGAACCTCAGTCCCGGAAATGCGGTCAAGGCGATCTGTGGCACGATGTTCACCGAGAACCGCAGACAGGCACTCAGCAACATCGAAAACTTCTACAGCTATGCCCCTGTGGGGAGACTGTTCCGCTGCAGGGATGATCCCTCGTCACTCAACGACACCACGCTCGGCAGGTGCATGGACGAGATCCACTCCGTCGGAACGACGGAGTTGTTCTACAGCATCTCCTGCAGGATCCACAGCGCATTGACCCTTGTCTCCAGGATCCTCCACCTCGATGCCTCCAACATCACGGTCTACAAGAATCCCGCAACCCTCGAGGAGGAGTCTGAGGAGGATGCCATCCGTGCGATGTTCGGAAAACCCAAGGATGGAAAAGATGACCTGTTGCAGATCAACTTCGAGGCGATAGTGGACGAACATGGTCTGCAGAGGTACCTGAAATGCCACGATGGGAACAAGGCAGACTCCACCATGGCGATGGAGGCTGTGCAGTTCATGAAACGGAAGTTCAAGACCGACAGACCCATCCTCATCGCGGATTCCAAGATCGTGTACGACGAGATGGTCTGCGAGCTTGCGGATTCAAGGATCCCGTTCATCTCCAAATGTCCCGAGAACTTCGGGAACAAGGTGCGGGCAAAGATCGTCGATCTTTGTCGCGGTCAGGAGTTCACGCCCATCGGACGTCTCGGCAAGAGGAAGGATTCTCCGGAGTACGAGATATTCGACACCCGTCACGAGGTCGAGGGAGACACACTGAGATTCATCGCCTACAGGTGCATCGGCGGAAGGAACGACCGGAGCATCGACTACTATAGAGTTCACGGCGGGAAGAAGATGGAGTCTCTTCTCGGAAAGTACCGCAGGAAGGAGTTCAACTGCGAGGTCGATGCGACGAATGAGTTCCTTCTATCATTGGGCAAGGCCTCGGAGTTTCCGTTCGATATCAGATACACTGTCCGTTCCGAGACCCGTCCTGGAAAACGGAAGACACGCGGAAGGCCCAGGGCGGGCGAGTGCCCGCCACCTGACGTCACGGTCTGGAAGGTGGATTGCGAATGGGAGTTCAACGAGATACGTGCACAGCAGATGGCTGAGGACTACAACATCCGGGTCATCATCACAAGTCTTCCTCGTGCCGATGAGAGCGAGGAGGATCTCCGCAGAGGTGCCTCGGGGAAGGACGTGCTGAAGCTGTACCTCAACCAGTTCGTGGTCGAGAACTGCTTCCGCGAGTACAAGTCCAGGATGGGTGCCGACACGCTGTTCTTCCAGGACACCCGGAGGATGGAGGTTCTTCTCTTCATCATCGCGCTCGGCGCGATGATCCGCAACATCATCCAGCTGGTGCTCCGTGACAAGGGTGCGGGATGCGTCTGCATCCCGAAGGACATCACTGCTCAGAGACTGTTCAGAATGCTGACCAACATGTTGATCGAACTCGATCCGTCACAGGACGCCGTCATTGCCGA
>JAKSHW010000257.1 GCA_024399195.1 archaeon
TTCGAGGGACCTGTGGTCCTCACCACCCAGGGAAGGCCGCAGAACACGGTGTTCAACTACGGTGGTTTCACGGACGGTGACCGTTGCGTCTGTCTCGCACGCGAGTTCGGTGCCACACGCATCCTCCTCTACGGGTTCGATTTCGACCATCCCACTGTCAAAGAGGGTTCCGACCCCTCCCGTAAGCTCGCCAAACTCGGATGGGCGAAGAGGATCATTTTCACAGAAGGCTGTGACGACATAGTCTGGCCCATAAAGGATTAAGTAACGGTCGGTGCATCTGAGGTCGATTGAAATGGATACGACCGTCATGATCCTGTTGGTGCTTCTTGTCATCTACATACCTCTGTACATGGCGGTCAGGACCTCCTCCAAACTGCAGGCGAAGGGTCTCGAATGCTACGGGCCCTGCATCAAGATCAACACCAGGCTCGGCCTGAGGTTTATGGAGGTCTTCGGGAAGTACCATCGGTTCTGGAGGTTCTTCGGTGTACTTTCGCAGGTAATATCGTTCGGTCTGATGCTGATGATGGTCTATATCGTCATCGTGGCCGTCCTACGTCTGCCCGAAACGCTGTCCAGTGGCGGTATGGGTATCCAATACGCTTTGGCGATACCCGGTCTGAACCCCATCATGCCCATCTGGTACGGCATATTGGCCCTCATCGTCGCGTTGGTGTGCCACGAGATGGCCCACGGTCTGCAGACCGTCAGCAACGGCATGAGGGTGAAGCACACGGGACTGCTCTACGGGGTCGTCCCCTTGGGGGCCTTCGTGGAACCCGAGCAGGAGGATGTGGACAAGGCCGCACGCAGGCCCAGACTGGACCTCTATTCCGCCGGAATATCCACCAACTTCATCATCGCCGTGGTGACCTTCCTGCTTTTCAGCACCGTCATGCTAGGCGGTATACATGCGGAATATGCGAACAACGCTGCCGTGTATCAGGTGGCGTCCGACTCCCCTGCGTTGGAGGCGGGGATCCCTGCGGGTTCCCTGATAATGTCTGTCGACGGGGAACCTTTCGAGTACACCACAGACTATTACACCGAATCCGTCTACGGATGGACCCCGGGTGACCTCGTGAAGGTGGAGTACCGTACGTCGGAAGGCGTCTTCACCACTGAGATGAGATGGGGTATCTATGTGAGCGACACCGATCCCAACGGTCCTGCCCATGGGAAGCTCGACAAGTGTACCATCTCGTATTTCGTCTACAACGGACAGGACATCTACTTCTACACCGCACCCGGTTTCAGTTCGTTTATGGAGACCACGCACGGAGGTGACGTCCTCAAGGTCGTCTACAGGGACTCCGAGGGTGTGGAGCGTACCGACGATATTACTTTGGGTTCGAAGGGCTCTATCGGCTTCCTAGGGGTGTTCGCGTCCCTTTCCGGAATGAACCTGATCACCCCCGACATCATGCTGAACACCGCGAGGGACCCGTTCTACACAAGTACCTCCGTGTTGGACTACGCCACCGATTTCCTGAAGTACATCTCCCATCCCTTCTCCGGAATGGACCCCGTGCCCGACAGTGTGACCTGGTGGTACGGCGACCAGCCCTTTGGGTTCTGGGAGTCCGCCAAGGCCTTGTTCTGGATTTTCTGGTTGAACCTGTTGCTGGGAATAACCAATGCCATCCCTGCACGTCCCTTCGACGGAGGTTTCATCTTCGGAGGATGGGTGGACAAGGCGTTGGAGATGATGGGTCGTAA
>JAKSHW010000258.1 GCA_024399195.1 archaeon
TACGGTTTCCACTGTGGAATCTCCCCAGGACAGACGTCTTGTCCGAGGGATTCGCAGTGCCCGTACCCGACAATATCCGGTACACGATATGGATATTTAAAGCGAAGCGGGGGAGGTCACCGAAAGTGACCGAAAGTGAGAAAAACAGATATTCCAGTGCGACAACAGAATAGTTATGACAGAATGTGTCCAAATACGACCCCTATGTGAAACCCGTCAACGTATGAGGCGGTCCAACGCCACAAGGTCCTCCCTTTGGTAACGATGGGGCCCCTGCAAAGACCTCCTATATCTCCAACAGACGATCGCCTCTTCCAAGGACCTGCCGGAATTGTCCGCGAAGAAGTCACGGATATAGGTGTTGTACTCGAACTGTGGACCGATCGTACCGTCTCCGTGCACCTCCCTGTAGGCGGCTATGGACTCCGCATATGTGGAACGGGGATGGGACCTCAACCATTTCTGGAAAGGGACGTTGAAACGGAACCCTTTACCGATATGCTGTTCGAAGAAGGCTCTTCTCTCTTCAGTACACACGAAACCCTCGCCTATCTCGGCGTCCAAGGCGATGGGTCCGTCATGTCTGACGGTGTTCCGGACCGACGGGGCTACGACCTCCCCTGTCAAAAGGAACCTGTGTATCCTCTCGGTGATCTCGGTCTTGCTTCCGGAGACAGGCAGTCCGTTGTCCCTGCAGAAACCGACGAGCTCCGCCTTCAACCAATAGGTCGATAGGAATGTCTCGGGATCTATCGAAACATCCAACGAGGGTCTTGATCCATCGTCCGCATCCATGTGATCGGCTACTCTCCTGACCGTATATACGGATTGCACAGCCATGTTGCAATCGTTTTGGAAAATAGGATAGGAAAAAGAGGACCGGGAGGTCCTGAGTGGTTTGTTCACTCCTTCACGGAAGCGACAGGTGCACCGGACTCGGCATCCCATCCGACCTGGACGACGATATCCTTGTCCACTGCGATGTTCAGCCTGGAGAAACGGATGCTTGATTTGAACATGACCTGGTACTCGCCTGCGGGGACCTCGGTTTCGACGGACTGTCCGTCCTTCACGGTGAGGCGGTTGTCACCGACGACGATGTGCATGTCCGCCGTGCGGAATCCTTCTGCGTCATAGCAGAACGTGATCTTTGCCATGGGACACGTGACCGAGCATCTAGGATTTATGCCCATCGAATCCATGACGTCCATCGGTACGGGATCATGCACCGTTCCCGTCGGCGAGGTTCATGTACACCACGGAGAACATGATCAGACCCATTCCCACGAGGTTCAACACTGCAATGGTCTCCCCGTAGAACACGAATCCCACCATGGCTGCGAAAACGACCTCGAGAAGTCCCAACAGGTTCACCTTCACGGCGTTACCTTTCTTCAGGGCATATGCTACCAAGGCATACGGAACCAGGGTCATGAACACACCTATGGAGACGAGGTTCACGACGGAGTCGACATCGAACCTTCCAACCATGGCACCCATGTCCACAAAGGGGACGCACAGGACGGTACCGATCATGAACATGTAGAACAAGGTCGTTCCCTCGGAGTAACCCCTATCAAGGAACAGCTTGGTCCCGACGGTGTATGCGGCATACGATATTCCAGACCCCAGGGCGAACGCACATCCTATCAGATTGAACGAAAGCGTCTGGGTCGCGAGCCCGGTGACCAGTATGCATCCGAAGAACGCCATCACGA
>JAKSHW010000259.1 GCA_024399195.1 archaeon
CATAAGTTTCCTGACAACGGTACCATACCTTTTCACTTTTAATCAATCTTTTTGATATTTTTTGACATTTATCCCAATTCCTGATTTTTCCGGCGGTGTTTCAGGATCCTCCCTTTTTAAAGAACCCTTGAAAAACATCTGAAATCCGAGCCGGGCGTCTGTTTCCATATATAAATAAAGGTACCGAATAGTGAATTTTAAATATAATAGTACCATACATATAACAGATAGGATGGCGGTTCCGGAAAGCATAAGGAAGGTAGAGAGACCCAAGGGTACGGTGGTAGGGGACGGACACGACGGTGTGTATCCCGTAAGGGAGAAACTGAGCGGAACCTACTACAGGGGCCCCGACGGAAAGGCCCACAGACCTTCCCGTAACGGGAAGGTCGTCGGCCACATCATCGACGGGGTGTATGTGGAGAAGAAGACCGAGGACATCCCGCCGGTATCCGATGGGGGCGTGGATCTGAAGGACTGGGGCAACGTCGAGCTCACAGACCGTCTGAACAGGGACGTCTACGACCTCCTCGGCACCGTGTACAACCAGAGGGACAGGGACATGCTGTACACGATGGCGATAATGCGTGCATCGTACAGGGGGATCCACGACCGCATGCTGGAGAGGACGTACGAGGAGTCATTCCTGTCCGAGACATATCCGGGCCTCAGTCTCGGGAGGAACTCGGTGTCCGAGTTCCTGCGTGACGTGGGACGCTGCTGTACGAGGGTGACCGAGGTCATGCGCATCCTGGTGGGAAGGGTGGAATGCAACGAACATGTGATAGTGGACGGGTCCCTGCGCCAGGACCACAGCAGGGTGAACGACCTTTCGGATGTGTCCAGGAAGACCTCGAATAGGGGCTACAAGGAGATCCTCCTGATGTACGCCTACAACCTGGAGAAGAGGGTCCCGCTGTGCAGCAAGGTGTATCCGGGCAACATGGTGGACCAGAGGGCGGTGTCCGACTTCATAGAGGAGTTCAGGATATCGAAAGGGATGATAGTGGCGGACAAAGGGTTCCCGCCGGAGTCCGTGAAGGGGTCCGTGCGTTCCAGACCGGACCTCCACTACCTCCTCCCCATAAAGCGCGGTTCCGAGGTCATCAAGGAACTGGAGATGTACCGCTACGACCGTCGCCTTCCAGGCGACGGGGGAGTGGTCTGCAAGAAGGCATCGAGGTTCGAAGGGGACAAGAGGGTCTGGTACTACTCGTTCAGGGACCCTTCCATAGCGATGGACGAGGAGCTGCTCTACACCACCACCCACAAAGGTGCGGATTTCGATCCGCACGTGCTCGAGACCCTGCGCCCATCCTTCGGTACCCTCGTGTTCGAATCAGACACGGAGATGGAATGCGAGAAGGTCTACGAGACGTACAGTTCGAGATGGCTCATTGAGATGTTCTTCAGAAGCCAGGAGGACGCCTTGGAGATGGACGACACACGCGAGCATTCCGACTATTCCGTGATAGCCAGCAACTTCGTGAACTTCCTGGCGTCCGTGATGCTGTCCCGCCTGATGGACCGTTTCGACAAGAAGGGGCTCCTGGAGAAGAACACTTTCGGCGACGTCATGCACGTCCTGAGGAAGGCCAAGATGGTGCGTACCGACCGCGAAGGCGGTTGGAAGGTCTGCAGGATGACCGTGAAGGACGCGGACCTGCTCGTCGAGACGGGGCTCTTCGACCGTCCCGTGGT
>JAKSHW010000026.1 GCA_024399195.1 archaeon
CACAGGGGTATCGTCGACCAGAAGAGGGATGCGGGAGTGTTCTCCGCCGTCGATGTCGGACTCGACGTTCCTGACGGAACCGAGCTCTACATCCCCCCTGCGATCCGCCACGAGATCGGAGCCGATGCGCTTGCCATGATGTACAAGTCCGGATTCCTCGAGGATGACAGGAACTGTATGGTCACCGATTACGGAACCAACGCCGAGATGGCCCTCAAGGTCGGAGACGAGATCTACACCGGATCCGCCGCCGCAGGTCCTGCGATGGAAGGACAGTCCATCAAATGCGGTATGCTCGCCGGCCCCGGAGCGATCTCCGATCTCGAGTACGACATTGCATGGAGATGCAAAGTCCTCGATGAGAACATCTCCGCACAGGACGGAGACAAGATCGATTTCTCCCTCAACAGGGTCACCCAGGAAGGTCCTATGCACGGTAAGGCGACCGGAATCACCGGTACCGGTGTTATCGCGGCCGTCGCCGTCGCCCAGTACGACCGTCTGTGGAAGAAGGGAAAGCTCGTCACCGACGACGGACTCCTCCATCTCCAGGACGACGTCTTCATCGAGAGCCACGACATCTCCGAGGCCGCCAAGGCCATCGGTGCGATGAGGGCCGGACACTTCTGTCTGCTCGAACACGCCGGCATCAAGTTCTCCGAGATGGAGGTCATGTACATGTGCGGTGCATCCGGTACCTACGTCGATGCATTGAAGGCCAGGGACGTCGGACTCATTCCCCCCTCCTCCAAAGAGATCTACCAGTACGGAAACACCTCCCTGTCCCTCGCCACCGACCTTCTCAGGGAACCCGAGCTTCTCGACAAGCTCCAGTCCATCGCGGACGGTATCAGGGCCAACCACATCATGTTCTCCAAGGACCCCATCTTCTCCCAGATCTACATGCAGGAGCTTTCCTTCTGGGACGAGGGAATGTCCCTTGCACAGTACAACGAGAACAATGCAATGGAGGGAATCCAGGAGCTTCCCAAGCCTCGCGGAAGGGCGAACGTCCACAGGGTCGCCACCAGGGATATCCAGGATCTCGGAGAGCGCGGACTCACCATTATTCACAACATCGGTACCAACCTCGTCGGAAAGATGGAAGGATGTACCGGATGCGGCATGTGCGCCAAGGAATGTCCCGAGAAGGCGCTCACGGTCACCGACGACAAGACCATCGTCGTCCAGACCAAGAAGTGTCTCGGTACCGCCTGTTACAGGTGCCAGATGTCCTGTCCCTCCAAGGTCTACAAGTACAACACCCTCCGTCTGGAGTGAAACTTTTCAGAGGGGGTCCTTCCCCCTCGTTTTTATCTATCTTCCCGACATCCCCGTTGCATGATCTGGACCAACCGCCAACGTACAGGGTACATCGAGAACAGCAAGCCTCTTTTCGGAAGGGAGTTTCTCGAGGCTTTCCAGTTTTCGGAGGGTGTGGCGGCGGTACGTGACCGGAAAGGTGCATATTTCATCGACACCGAAGGGAAGCCTGTCTTCAAACAGGTGTTCCGTGAGGCATATCCGTTCGTAGACGGCAGGGCCGCGGTGAAGGACGACCTCGGAATGTTCCACATCCGCCATGACGGTTCGGAGCTCTACAGGCATCGTTTTCAATGGGTGTCGGTCTTCAGGGAGGGGATGTGCTCCGTATGCAACCGCAACGGTTCCTATACGTTCATGCATTCGGATTACAGGTTATCGGACACATGTTTCCTGTACACTTCCGATTTCCATGAGGGTTTCGCATCCGTACTGACCTCCGACGGTTTCATGTTCGTGGACAAGGACCTGGGGGACGTGTTCGGAAGGACCTTCGACTATGCAGGGGATTTCACCGACGGGAAAGCGCCTGTGGTGATAGACGGTCTTTGGTATCTTGTAGACCGTGAGGGCAACGTGTCCCCGGAGGGGTACGATGCGGTGTCCGATTCCCGTAACGGGTTCAGGACGTCCAGGAAAGGCGGTGAGACAGGTGTCGTGGACGACGGCGGATGGAAGAGACTGTTCTCCATCGAGGAGGCGATGGGCGAACGTATGCCGTCCTGGGTGGACGACGTCCTCTGTCGGGAATGGGACTCCTGCCTCGCGTTCATCAGGCATTCGGAGAGGGCTCCGAAGCTGCTTTGTGAAAAGATGGGGATAGAGGTATGCAATCTCACCACCGAGGGGTGCGATCTCGCACGCCATATCGGTGAGAGACTGAAACCCCTTGCGGGAAAGAAGGTATCCGTGTATTCCAGCAGGGTGACCCGTTGTATAACCACCGCCAACTGTATCGTAGGCGGAATGGGGATCAGATGCGGTGTCACCGTCTCACAGGAGATAGGCCCTATGGGCAGACCGTTCATGGGTGAGGCCGACTACACCGATGAGGATTTCGTAAAACCGATCCAGCTGAGCTCGATCGACTGCATCAAAGGCCTCCCCGTCAAAGGATGGTTCCCGTTGGACGTGATGCGGGACAACATCCTGGGGTATTTCCTTTCCCTGATGGAGGACGGCTCCTTCACCATATGTGTGTCGCACGACCTGTTCGTATCGTTGATCACGGCCGCGTTCTCCCGCAGGTATCCCGAATACGAATGGCCCGATTACTGCGACGGAGGTCTGTTGCTGAAACGCGGGGAGGAGGTCGTTTTCGTATGGAACGGGGAGGAGTACCCCATGGGACCTGGATACGGGCCGATAGACCACAGCCCCCTGCCCACCGGCAGATCGTTGGAGAAGACCGTCCGTGAGGTCCCCCCGATAAAGGACAAGGACGGGGAGGCCGTAGCCTGGTGCAACAGGTCCTCCGACGGAGTGTATTCCGTGGCGGACCTTGACGGGAGGTTCTTCCATGTCAGGGACGACGGGTTCCGTTGTTACAGCTGCACTTTCGACCTCGTAGGCGATATGGAGTCGGAGATAGCCCCTGTGTACAGGGAAGGGAGAGGTTCCACCCATGTGACTGATTTCGGGGACTATCTGCACAATCGTTGGTTCCTGGACTGCGAGTGCTATTCCGAAGGTCTCGCCGCCGTTCGGGACGAAAAAGGGTGGACGTATATCGACGTCTATGGAAAACCGGTGTTCGGGGATCGTTTCATCCATGTACGCAGGTTCGTGCATGGACGTGCCCTGGTGCGTACTGGACATGGTTTCGGGATGCTGTCCCGCGACGGGACCCTTTCCGGTCTGCATTGACGGTCCCCGTACGGTCGAGAGGATTGTTCCAACAGCCCTATATACAAGGTTAAGTTAAGTTGGATGTATGAAGAGTTCATCTGATGGTACCTTCGTCCCCGGTAGGCTGTCGATGGTGGCATTGCTCACCAGTTCGATGCTGATCCTGATGGGCGGTGCGGCCGTCGCCCCCGGAATCCCCGGGATAGCGGCCCATTTCCCTGGAAACGACGATCTGGTGCCGTTCGTAATCACATTGCCCCATCTGGCGGTGGCCGTCACCGGTTTCCTCATGGGGGTCATCGCCGACAGGTTCGGGAAGGTACGTACCTTGGTGGCATCGTTGCTGATATTCCTCATCACCGGTGCCGGATCGTTCTTCTTGGACAACATCTATCTGATCCTGGTCCTCAGGTTCCTGCTCGGTTTCGGTCTTGCAGGGATCGTCACCTCGGTCACCGCCCTGATTGGGGGATATTACCAAGGGATGTCGAGGGTACGTATGCTCGGCTACCAGTCCGCGGCCATGGGTATCGGTGTACTGATACTCGAACTCGTGGGAGGTATCCTTTCGGACATGGGGTGGAACTATCCGTTCATCGTGTATCTCATAGCCGTTCCGATCCTGGCGATCGTCCTGATATCCCTGCGTGAACCTTCGGTCAGGGAGGATGTGTCGGGAGACGGTGTCGTGGACCGTAAAACCGACAACGGGATGCTCGCGGTATGCTACGTCTCGATCTTCATCGGGATGTTGGTCCTGTTCGTCATCCCCACCAAGATGCCGTCCTACATGGAAGGTTCGATGGGTGTGTCCGCCACCCTCATGGGACTCTATCTCGGATTCCACGGTATCAGCAATGCGGCCTCGTCCTGTATGCACCGCAGGCTCGTCCAGGTCCTTGCACCCATACAGCTGATAATGGTGGCTTTCGCCCTTCTCGCGATCGCACTCATGCTTCCGTCCGTTCTCGGGGGAAGTGTGCCCGTATGTATCGTGACATTGGTGGTCTCCGGTATCGCTGTAGGTCAGCTGGTCCCATCCATCGTGGGTTCCGTGGTCAATGCGTCATCCCCTGCCAACAGCGGTAAGATGATGGGGATCTATGCGGTGTGTCTCAACACTGGACAGTTCGCCGTGGCCCTGGTGACCATCCCGTTGTTCGGACTTGCGGGAGAGTCCTATCCTGTGATGTTCACGATGTTCGCGGCCTTGGCCGTCGTGATGTTCGTGGCACTCCTCTGCGTGTATCTTGCGAGGAAGAAAGGACAGGCTTCCGCCTGAAAAACCCATGGAAGAGGTCCGGGGATGTTCCCCAGGCCTCTTCCCGAAGTGGAAACGGTTTACCTTTTCTTGGGTTTGTAGGATTTCAACCAGGCCACGAGCTCCGCATCGGCATCCGTCCATGCGGGGGTCTCGCCGGCATCGAGATACCTATGATACCATTCCTCGGCATCCGCCATGTGTTTGGTCATGTCGGGTTTGTCGATAACGATGATGTACGTGTTCTCGGGGGTCGGGACCCAGAACGCAGGGCGGTCGTAGTCCTCTTCCTCCAGGAAACCGACCGCAAAGACGATACGGTCGAGCTTGGACAGTTCCGCATACAGTCCCGCCTGCATGATGTAGCTCTCGGGTACGACGGTCACGTTCCCGTTCTCGTCCAACCATTTTTCCTTGTCATGGGAGGTCTTGATCTCTAGGATGGCCTGTCTCTTTCCATCGAAGGAGATGTACCCGTCCACGAGCCCTCCGAAGACCTTGTTGTCATGGAAGTGGTCGAAACTGCATTTCACCCTGTCCACGGGTTCCTCCACGATGGGGGTTTTGGTCCCGAGGGGACCTTCCAGAAGGGATACGGCGTTCTTTCTGACATAGTTCCTGATAAGGGGTTCTATGATGTTTCCCGCTTCCATGTACTTGGTGGTCTTGTCGCCGGGATAGAGCCCCGCCATCTCGCAGCATATCTTGAAGGGGGTGGCGAACTCGCTCATCCCCAGGATGGGTCCGAGCCTTGTTCCGGTTATCTTCTTTTTACGGTATACGTCAAAAACGACGACCTTGTCTTCATCGTCGAACTCTATAATGTTGACCCTTCCGTCCTGAGGGCCTCTTGGCGAACGGGATGCCATGCACATGTATGCGCAATTATCCTAAAATAGTTTATTTTTAACGCACTCAAATTTTATGTTGGTTATATCGATTCTAATATTCATTTTATAAAGGATTATTCTTATCATAATAACGTTCTGTATTCCGACAGCATGCGGACATTGGCAGCAGGAGCGGTCGGCGGGACACCGCATTCGGGGGCGATCAGGTCGTATCCCGCATCGGAATATCTTTCGGCGGAACGGAGGACGTCCTCGGGGCATCCCGACAGAAGCGTCCTGACTGGGTCGATACCGCCTATCGCCCTGACCCTTCCGTCCAGTTTTTCCAATACGTCCTCGGGGCCCGACGGGGATTCCACGGACAGTGCGGTCTCCCCCAGGGAGGACAGTTTTCCAAGGATGTCCGAGGTGTCTCCGCACGAGTGTACCGAGGTGAAACACCCTGCGGACGCCACGGTCTTGCCGACAGGCTTTCCGACGTAGTCGTCGAACATGTCCGGCGGAAGGATGTCGGTGGCGGCCTCGGCCACGATCTGTACATCGTCCGACACCTCCGAAAGCCTTTTGCAGTATTCCATGACGAACGGTGTGACCGCGTCGGTCCATTTCCGGGTGTTTTCAGGTTCCATGAGCATCCCCATCAGGAACCTTTCGATCCCCATCAGCTGGTTCGAAATCCCGAAGGGGTCGAAGGTTCCGGAGACCACGAACACCTCTTCCGTCTTCTTCAGGATACCCGCAGCTTCGATGACGGTGGAACATCTGCCCCCAGTCACGAACTCGTCAGGTTCCATGGTAATGGACACTTCGGGGACGGGTCCGTCGTCTGCAGGAACCAAGGGGGAGACGACGGAGGGTTGTCTGGTCCTGTCGCCTCTGTCGACGTGACATCCGAACCTTTCGGTCTCCACAGTAAGGCAGAAAGGTACCTTGGCGGTGGAGAGCCCGAACATGCGGTGTAGCTGGAGGGACAGGTCCGCCATCTTTTCCGCATCGTAGTGGGCCTCAGGCCATGACGTGTGTTCCATCTGGTCCCCGGTCGCCGTCTGGGTGAAAATGGCGGGAGGGGCGCGGTCTCCGTTCCCATGCCCTTCTAACGCATCGGCGATCTCGCCTACCGTGTTCATGCACGACGTCCCTGGATCCAGAGCATGGCCCTGCGTGTGACGCATCTGGGGAGGAACTTCACCAGTACGGTTAGCACCTTGTACCCCGCACCGTGCACGGCGACGACCTTGCCCTTCATCATCTTCTTCACGGCGAAGGCCGCTACGGACCTGGGGTCGGCGACTTTGCCGTCCTTGAACATGGTGGCGACGTCCGCCCCCGCCGTACGTGCGAACCCGGTCCCCACAGGGCCGGGACAGACGGCGGTCACGGTCACGCCTGTGCCTTTGAGCTCCGTCGCGAGGGCTTCGGAGAACGAGAGGACGTAGGCCTTGGTCGCGTAGTATACGGACATGAGGGGGCCTGCCTCGAAGGATGCCACCGACGCTATGTTGAGTATCTTCCCGTTCCCACGTTCCACCATGCCCTTGGCGAACATGTGGGTGAGGTCGGTGAGGGCCGTCACGTTCAGTCTGATCATATCGTCCTGCTTTCCGAGGTCGCTTTCCAGGAACCTTCCGTAGTCGCCGAAACCGGCGTTGTTGACGAGTACGTCCACATCTCCGACGTCTCTACAGAGACGGGAGGCCGCATCGTCCGAGGTCAGGTCGCAGGGGAAACAGTCCACCTTTACACCGTGTGCGTCCGTCAGTTCATCCGCGACCTTCTGCAAGGCCTCGCCGTTACGGGCCGCTATCGCAAGGTCGTATCCTTCGGAGGCCAATATCCTGCAGATCTCGAGCCCTATTCCGCCCGAGGCGCCTGTCACCAACGCTTTCATGGGGGACGGATTGGCAGGTCCGTATATTGATTTTGTCGCTGTCCCGATATGTGCATTATACTCCATGTCAGTATGATGTTGTCGGGTCTGACCTCGTTGCAAATCATGTACGTCGTGTTCATCGTATTCCGATAATGTTGTCCCATCCCGGCGGTATACAGACGTCACTATGGCGATGTGTAAAACCGCATGGTCGTAGGTTTATATCTCCAAGAACCGATGAGACGGTATGTCTCTGGCATTTGGAAGGGATTCGAGATCCCTCCGTACGATGAAAACCTGTATCGCGGCGGTTTTCCTGCTGTCGGTACTGGTCGTCGGGATGCAGTCCGTATCGGACGGGGCCGACGCCTCTTCCGACGGGGTGTGCACTCTGACGTTCGAGTTCGGGACCTATTCGGTGAACTTCGAGGTTCCCACGGGTTCCGTCATTGAGCCTCCGCCCATGGTCCCTGTCAAACCCATGGAGGACGGCATCGTCTATACGTTCGTCGGATGGTCAGGCTATACCGAAGGTATGGTCGCCACCGGTGACAAGGTGTTCACCGCCGTCTTCAGAGGCGACAATACCCATGCGGTGTCCGTCGAATACAGCGACGGCACGTCCGACGTCCTCTACATCGCGGACGGTTCCGCCGTCAGCGGCGACCGCGACGTGTACAAGTACTTCCTCGACCCCGAGATGACCGTTGAATGGTCAAAGAGGAAGGCGGTAACCTCCGACATCGTGCTGTACGCCGCGGTCGGCGGGAACGGCTGTGCGGGCGAGGACGTCCTCTGGTCCTACGACCATGGCGACCGTGTGCTCAGGATCACCGGTTCGGGGAATATGGCCTCTTGGGCATCCGCGTCCGAGGTCCCCTGGTCCCTCTACTCCGCAGGTGTGGAGAAGGTCGTCGTGTCCGAAGGGGTGACCTCCGTGGGCGACAACGCCTTCAGGGGATGCTCCGTCCTTTTCGACGTGGTCATCGCGGATTCCGTGACCTCCATCGGCAAATACGCGTTCTACCACGACTACGCCATCGAACGCGTGGTCTTCGGAAGTTCATTGGCCTCCGTGGGCAAGAACGCCTTCGGCGGACTTTCCATGATGTACAGCGACGGTTCCGTTGCACAGGCCTCCCTGTATGCGGGATGCGTCTTCGAGGGTTCCCTCAAGACCCTCGTATGCCACAAGGTCACCGTCCCCCTCACCTCCACCCTCACCTGGTCCCTCGACTTCGACAACGGTTCCTTCACCGTGTCCGGAGAGGGGGACATGCCCGATTACGCGAGCACTACCGTCATGCCCTGGTACAAGGTACGTAAGAGCATAGTCTCCGTCACCGTGGAGGACGGTGTGACCCACATCGGTGCCAAGACCTTCCCCGATTTCACAACCCTCGAGAAGGTCCACATCGGCGACGGCGTCGTTTCCATCGGAACCTACGCCTTCAGGAAGTGCACCTCTCTCACGGAGGTCTACGTGGGATCGTCCCTTGAATCCCTGGGAAGCGTAGTGTTCACTAACAGGTTCTGCAACCCCGATGGTTCGGGTATCGTCATCGACGCCTCCAACCTCGCGGGAAAGACCTTCAGGAACGTCGGTGGCGACCTCATGCTCTCCGAGATCAGAGGTACCGTCGGAGACGTCCTCTGGAGGATCGACACCGTGTCCGGCTCCCTGGTCGTATACGGACAGGGAAGTACGGGCGACTGTGCCAACGTCAAGGCCGTCCCCTGGTACCAGTACAGGTCCTTCATCGAGGACGTCGTGGTCTCGGACGGTGTGACCTACCTCACGTCCTATGCGTTCTACAGCTATTCCCACGTCAGGTCCGTGGCCCTTTCCGACACCGTCGCCGGTATCGGTACCAACTCCCTGAGGGGATGCGACGGGCTGAAGACCATCGGGTTCGGTGTGTCCCTCTCCACCATCGGTTCCAACGCCCTCATGGGCCTCGTGTTCCACGGTTCCGACGGAAAGACCCTCAAGACCACCGCCGCCAACCTCGCGGGAAAGACCTTCACCGGCGGACCCAAGGAGTTCTACCTCAGCGGGAACGTCACCGTGACCTTCGTGGCGGAGGATACCGTCGTCGATACCGTCACCGTGGTCAAGGGTTCCCCCGTAACCGCACCCGTGGCACCCGCGAAACCCTCCGAAGGGAAGATCTCCTACATGTTCGTGGGATGGAGCTCCAGCCCCTCCGTCCTCGTCGAGGTCGACCTGACCTCCGTGACCGAGGACATGGTCCTCTACGCCGTGTACAAGGCCGTAGGGGGAGACGGAAGGTACAAGGACGTCAGGGTGTTCGTACAGGACGCCAAAGGGGAGTTCCTTGAGGCCGTGGTCTCCGCGGACTCGCTCCGTGACCTCATGGACACCGCCCTCCTGTCCCTCGGGATGGGAAGGGCCGTAATGTCGATCGACGGTTCATCGATCGTCAGCATCGACGGACGCGAGGCCGGATATTCCCAGTACTGGGTCGTACACCAGTGGCTCCCCCTCGGTTCGTCCGGATGGGCCCTGTCGACCTTCGACGGGGACGGTGACATGAAGCTCATCTCAGAGTGTGCCCTGTGCATTCATACCTCCTCCATCGAGTTCGACTCCAAGGGCAGGCAGTTCTACTCCGTGCCCGATTTCACCCCCATGTCCTACGGATACGTGTTCATAAGGTTCCACAACGACTACGACAGCGACGAACCCGAGGTCCAGAACGCGTTCACCGAGGATATCAGGAAGGAAGGGTTCTGGTTGAAGGGATACGGTTCCAACCTCGGAGAGGTCCTCGTGGACGCCCTCGAGTCCAACTCCTTCGCCATCAACTACTACAGCGGGGAGGACAGCGGAGGAAACAACCTCCAGTACTGGATCGAATCCATGTTCGGCCTCGGTGACGTCCTTCTGGACGACGAGTCCTGGAAATACTGGATCCAGTTCTGCTACGTCGACGGGGGATGGGGGTTCAACGCATGGACCCTCGGATACTACGATCCCGGGGTGTACCCCTACCTGATGCTCGTGTATGCGATCTCCGACGTCAACGGAGAGGAGCTCGACATCGGCGAGTACCCCGACGTGGACGACGTCGAACACAAGGTCATCACAAACTGATTCCTCCGAGCGGACGTCGTGGGGCTTCCTGCGGCGTCCGTGAAACCCCTCACAAAGGTCTTTTCATGACCGGTCCGTCATTGCGATCGGTTCTACTGTAACGGTGACGGTAAAAACAACAACTGGTGCGGGGGAAGGGATTCGAACCCTTGAACCACTAAGGACAGGATCCTAAGTCCTGCGCCTTTTCCTAGCTCGGCAACCCCCGCGGGCAATCCGCCCAAGGGCTGTACATTATATAGGCGTTTCCCCCAGATGTATCTATATAAGGTCAGCCCATTCTGCCCGTATCAAGAGGTTTTCTATGACCGATCTTCTGTCAGACAATGAAAAGGAACTTCTCCTCGGAAACGAAGCG
Organism: archaeon; assembly: GCA_024399195.1. GTDB lineage: Archaea > Thermoplasmatota > Thermoplasmata > Methanomassiliicoccales > Methanomethylophilaceae > Methanomethylophilus. The sequence continues at coordinate 10,630 of JAKSHW010000026.1, forward strand.
ATCACCCGTGGTCTCTTCGAGGCCGGTGTGAAGTTCGCATCCACATACCCCGGTACCCCCTCGTCCGAGGTCGGCAACCTCCTCGAGGAGCTTTCCGACAAGGCAGGCATGTACTTCGAGTTCTCCTCCAACGAAAAGACCGCCATGGAGGTCTCCGCCGCGGCCGCGTCCTCCGGTGTGAGGTCTTTCGTCTTCATGAAACACGTCGGGCTCAATGTCGCCGCGGACCCCCTCATGACCCTCGCCTATTCCGGTGTCAGGGCCGGTATGCTCGTCATGTCCGCCGACGACCCCTCCGCACACAGTTCCCAGAACGAGCAGGACAACAGGTACTACTCGACCCTCGCCCTGATCCCCATGGTGGAGCCTTCCAACCCTCAGGAGGCCAAGGACTTCGTCGCGGAGGCGTACGACATCTCCGAGAAGCTCGGCCTCCCCCTTCTCTACAGGACCACGACCAGGGTGAACCATGCACGTTCCGTCGTCAGGCTCGGAAAGATCCGCAACGACACCCCCCTCAAGGGACACTTCGACAAGGACGACGCCTCCTTCGTGAACATCCCCGCATACGCCGTCAAGAACAGGGTCAGGCTTCTCGAGAAGAACAGGCTCGCACAGGAGATGTCCGAGACCTCCGTCCTCAACAGGATCGAGGGCGAGGGGGACATCGGAATCATCACCTCCGGTGTCGCATACTGCTACGTCAAGGAGTTCGTGTCCGGTGTGTCCATCCTCAAGCTCGGATTCACCAACCCCCTCCCTGAGAAGAAGATCGCCGATTTCATCAAGGGAAAGAAGATGATCATCGTCGCAGAGGAGCTCGAACCCTTCCTCGAGGACCAGGTCCTCAGGATCTGCGCCCAGAACAGGTTCGACGTTCCTGTCCACGGAAAGAGGGACGGAACCCTCCCCAGGGAGTGGGAGTACTCCCCCGACACCATGCAGAGGCTCAAGGACCTCGTCAAGGTACCCGAGGCGGCGGTCCCCATGGCCGCACCTGACCTCGCCCTTCCCGGAAGGCCCCCTTCCCTCTGTGCCGGATGCCCCCACAGGGGAATGTTCGCGGCCACCAAGAGGGCCGTCGGCAACAGACCCGTCGTCTACTGTTCCGATATCGGATGCTATACCCTGGGTGTACAGGCCCCCTTCAGGACCGCCGATTTCATCATCTGCATGGGCGGAGGGGCAGGTGCCGCAGGAGGGTTCGCACAGGCTACCGACCAGAAGCCCATCGCCTTCATCGGCGACTCCACGTTCTTCCACGCCGGTGTACAGCCTCTGACCTCCGCACTGTTCAACCACCACAGCATCGTCATGGTGATCCTCGACAACAGGACCACAGCCATGACCGGCCACCAGCCCAATCCCGGTACCGGAAGGCACTTCGGTGGTATCGACACCGAGGCCGTCGACATCGAGAAGATGGTCAAAGGTCTCGGAGTGGACTTCGTCAGGGCCGTCGACCCCTATGATGTCATGTCCTGCGTAGAGGTCATGAAGGACGCCTACGAGTACGACGGCGTCGCCGTGGTCATCTCCAAGTGCCCCTGCCCCCTGCTCCTCAAGAAAGACAAGAAGCTCGCCAAGAAGGTGTGCGTCGTCGACCAGGACAAGTGCGTGCAGTGCTACAACTGCCTCAGGATGATCGCCTGCCCCGCCCTCATCAAGAAGGACGGAAAGGTCACCGTCGACCCCTCGCAGTGTATCGGATGCCACATGTGCGGCAACGTCTGCCCCACCAAGTGCATCGAGGTGAGAGAATGAAGTATTCCGTTCAGATAGTAGGAGTCGGAGGACAGGGAGTCCTCCTTGCGTCCATGGTCCTCGGCAACGCGGCCATGAGGGCCGGATACGAGGCCATGATGAGCGAGGTCCACGGTATGGCACAGAGGGGAGGAAGCGTCCTTTCCACCCTCAGGTTCGGCGACGAGGTCTACAGTCCCCTCGAGGCCACCGGTGCCGCGGACCTGATCCTCGGGTTCGAGCCCGTCGAGACCGTCAGGTCCATGAAGCTCGGAAACAGGGACACCGCGGTCCTGATGAACCTCGACCCTGTCCTTCCCGGAAACGTAGCCGCAGGTTTCGAGGAATACCCCGAGATCTCCTCCCTCATCGATGTGATCGGAAAGGAGAACGACCGTCTCTACACCATCGAGGCGACCAAGATCGCCACCGAGGCCGGTAAGGCCGTCGCGGCCAACGCCGTGATGATCGGTGCGGTCGCGGCCGTCAAGGGATTCCCCCTCGACAAAGACCTGTTGAAGGAGGTCCTTCTCGAGAAGGTCCCTCCCAAGTTCAAGGACCTCAACGCGACGGCATTCGACATGGGATACGCCGCGATGGCCGCCAAACAGTGAGTATATTACGGGTCCCGGGGATGTCTGGGGCCCTATTATGCTCTATTAAATTCAGCATTGTATGTTTCTATACATCAATGCTCAATTTTTACAATTACTTATTTATAGTAAACATGGTTCATAGATGTGTTAACAGTCAATCGTGACGACATTACCAAGGACACGTGACATCATGTTGAAACCAACCTTAGAAGAGGTCAAGGCCATCGCCGCAGAGGGGAAATACGATATCTGTCCCATATGCACCGAGATCCTTTCGGACTTTATCACCCCCGTCGGGGTCATGAAGGTGCTTCTCGAAGCCTCGGCCCATTGCTATATGCTGGAGAGCGCCGACGCGTCCAAGGCCCTCGGACGCTACACCTTCCTCGGATACGACCCCAAGCTGTCCATAACCTGTATTGACGGCAGGATGGTTGTCGGAGAGGAGACCGTCGTCACCGACGACCCCGATTCCGTTATCAGGAAGGTCCTCTCGGAGTACAGGAGTCCCAAGATTCCCGGCATGCCCTCGTTCACGGGTGGGTTCGTAGGCTATTTCTCGTACGACTACATGAAATACGCCGAACCCTCCCTGAAGTTGGACGCGAACGACACCGAGGGGTTCAAGGACATCGACCTGATGCTTTTCGACAAGGTCATAGTCTTCGACAACCTCGCACAGACCATGGTGGTCATCTCCAACATGCGTCTCGACGACGTCGAAGGCAACTACCGCAAGGCGGAGGCGGAGATCGCCGGGACCGTGTCCCTTCTCCGCAACGGGAAACCCAAGAAGGAGATCAATGGGAAGCTCCTCTCCGACATCCGTCCGTTCTTCGGAAAGGAGGAGTTCTGCGGTATGATCGACGAGGCCAAGAGGCACATCTATGAAGGAGACATCTTCCAGATTGTCCTCTCCAACAGGTTGGAGGCCGATTTCGAGGGGAGTCTGTTCAACACATACCGTATACTGCGTACCCTGAACCCCTCCCCCTACATGTTCTATTTCTCCGGATCGGACATGGAGGTCGCAGGCGCGTCGCCCGAGACCCTCGTGAAGTTGGAGAACGGCGTCCTCCACACGTTCCCCCTCGCAGGCACAAGGCCCAGAGGAAAGACCCCCGAGGAGGACCTTGCCCTGGAGAAGGAGCTCCTGGCGGACCCCAAGGAGCTTGCGGAACACAACATGCTGGTGGACCTCGGAAGGAACGACATAGGGAAGATCAGCAGGTTCGGTACGGTCGAGGTGGAGAAATACCATACCATCGAACGCTACTCGCATGTGATGCACATCGGTTCCACCGTCAGAGGGGTCATCCGTGAGGATATGGACGCCCTCGATGCGATCGGTTCCATCCTTCCCGCAGGGACCCTTTCCGGTGCCCCCAAGATAAGGGCCTGTCAGATCATAAACGACCTGGAGGACAACAAGAGAGGGATCTACGGAGGAGGTATCGGTTACATAGACTTCTCCGGGAACCTGGACCTCTGCATAGCCATCCGCATCGCCTACAAGAAGAACGGAAAGGTCTTCATACGCAGCGGAGCGGGCATCGTGGCCGATTCCGTGCCCGAGAGCGAATACCAGGAATGCCTCAACAAGGCCGCGGCGGTCGTCACGGCCCTCAGAAGGGCGGAAGGTGAGGATATATGATACTCCTTATCGACAACTACGACAGTTTCTCGTACAATCTCTACCAGCTCATCGGTTCCATCGACCCAGATATAAAGGTCGTCAGGAACGATGCGTTCACCGTGGAGGAGATCGATGCGATGTCCCCTAAGGCGATCGTCGTGTCCCCTGGTCCCGGACGTCCCGAGGACGCAGGGGTGTGCATAGACGTCATAAAGAGGTTGGGCGACAGATATCCTATCCTCGGCGTGTGTCTCGGCCATCAGGCCATCTGTGCCGCCTTCGGTGCGACCGTGACCTATGCGAGGCATCTGATGCACGGTAAACAGTCGGTGATCGAGATGGAATCCGATCCGTTGTTCGACAACATCGACAAAGGGGCCCCTGTGGCACGTTACCATTCGTTGGCCGCCGATCCCGACACCATACCCGACTGCCTCAAGGTCATCGCCGTCGCGGACGACGGTGACATTATGGCGGTCAGACACAGGGAGTTCCCCATATACGGGGTGCAGTTCCATCCGGAGTCGATCATGACCCCTGACGGAAAGACCATGTTGGAGAACTTCCTGAAGTTCGCGGAGGAAAGGAAATGATCAAGGAAGCGATATTCAAGATCGTCAACAAGGGCGACCTCACCTATGACGAGGCGTATGCGGTGATGAACGAGATAATGAACGGGGAGACCTCCCAGGTCCAGAACGCGGCTTTTTTGGCGGCATTGTCCACCAAGAGCGCGGGAATGGAGACCGAGGACGAGATCCTCGGATGTGCGGCCGCTATGAGGGAGCACGCAGGGGCCGTGGAACACGGTTTCGATGTCTTGGAGACCGTCGGTACGGGAGGTGACGGTTCCAACAGTTTCAATGTGTCCACCACCTCCGCCTTCGTCATCGCCGCATCCGGTATCAAGGTGGCCAAACACGGCAACCGTGCCGCATCATCCAGATCCGGTGCCGCGGACTGTCTCGAGGCCCTGGGGGTAAACCTCGACCAACCTCCCGAGAAGGCCGCGAAGCTTCTGGAGGATCCCGGAATGTGTTTCCTGTTCGCACAGAAGTACCACTCCTCCATGAAGTACGTGGGGGCGATCAGGAAGGAGCTCGGTTTCCGTACCGTGTTCAACATCCTCGGTCCGCTCACCAACCCTGCACACCCCAGCCGTATGGTCCTCGGCGTCTATTCCGATCACCTTGTGGAACCTCTGGCGCATGTCGTCTCGGGACTCGGTGTGAAGAAAGGGATCGTGGTGTACGGTCAGGACCATATGGACGAGCTCTCCTGCAGCGCACCCTCGGACGTATGTTATCTGGAGGACGGTGTGTTCGTCAAGACCGAGGTGACCCCCGAGGAGTTCGGAGTGCACAGGTGCATGAAAGAGGACCTCGTCGGCGGTTCTCCCGAGGACAACGCCAGGATAACCTTGGACATCCTTTCCGGAAAGAGGGGGCCGAAATACGACATGGTCCTCCTGAACGCAGGTGCAGGCCTGTGGGCCGGTGGAAAGGCCTCCGATATCAAGGACGGTGTCGAACTTGCGGACAAGATCATTTCCGACGGTCTTGCCATGGAGAAGCTCGAAGCACTCAGGACGGCGTCCAACAGATGACCGATATACTGTCGGTCCTCGAGGCCGCCGCCAAGGAACGTGTGGAGACCGCACGCAAGGTCGTTTCCGTGGACGATATGGCCAAAAAAGCGTTAGGGATGAACCTGGATACGGGATTCCCCTTCGAAAGGGCTCTGAAGGCCGAAGGGATGTCGTTCATATGCGAGTGCAAGAAGGCATCCCCCTCCAAAGGGGTCATCGCTCCCGATTTCCCGTATCTGCAGATCGCCAAGGAATACGAGGCCGCAGGGGCTTCCTGTATTTCCGTCCTTACGGAGCCCACCCGGTTCCTCGGAGAGGACAGGTATCTCAAGGAGATAGCCGAGACCGTTTCCATTCCCTGCATCAGAAAGGATTTCGTGGTGGACGAGTACATGGTCTACGAGGCCAAGGTCCTCGGTGCCTCCGCCGTCCTGCTGATCTGTGCGATATTGGAACCATGGCAGCTGAAGAAGTATATCGACCTGTGCCACAGGCTCGGTATGTCCGCATTGGTCGAGGCCCATGACCGTTCCGAGGTCGAGATGGCCTTGGAGGCGGGTGCACGCGTTATCGGTGTGAACAACCGCAACCTGAGGGACTTCACCGTGGATATCGGGAACAGTATCGCATTGAGGCCGTCGGTCCCCGACAACGTCGTTTTCGTGGCGGAGAGCGGGATAAAGACCTCCGAGGATATCAGAAGACTGAGGGAGGCCGGTGTGGACGCAGTCCTTATAGGAGAGACGTTCATGCGTTCTCCCGACAAGAAAAAGGTATTGGACGAACTGAGGGACGGATCTTGACCAAGGTCAAGTTCTGCGGCATCCGCAGGGAGGAGGACGTTCTGAACGTGAACCGGCTTCTTCCGAACTATATAGGGTTCATGTTCTACTCCCGCAGTAGAAGGTATGTCCCGCCCGAGGAGGCCCTCCGTCTGAAGGGACTTCTCGATCCGCGTGTGGTTGCCGTAGGGGTCTTCGTGGACGAGGCACAGGAGAAGGTCGCAGATATCGTAAGGTCAGGCACGGTCTCTGTCGTCCAGCTCCACGGTAGGGAAGACGATGCTTACATAGCCCGTCTCAGGGAACTTGTGGATGTGACGGTGATCAAGGCGTTCGGCATATCGTCGGTGGACGACCTGGAGAAAGCAAGACGTTCCACCGCGGACCTGGTGCTTTTGGATAACGGTGCCGGAGGCACGGGGGTGACGTTCGATTGGTCTCTTCTTAGGGACATCGGACGTGATTTCATATTGGCGGGCGGACTGGGTCCCGACAACGTGGCCGACGCCGTGGAGAAGGTAAGGCCCTTTGCGGTGGATACCAGTTCAGGAATAGAGACGGACGGTTTCAAGGACGGTTCCAAGATGGAACGTTTCATGGACGTCTGCAGAAAACATCGAAATCAAGACAATTATCAGAGGAATTCAAATGACTAACCCGAATGGAAGATTCGGAATACACGGGGGACAGTACATCCCCGAGACATTGATGAACGCAGTTATAGAACTCGAAGAGGCGTACAACCGTTACAAGGACGACCCCGAGTTCGTCAAAGAGCTGGACGAGCTGCTCACCGAGTACGCCAACCGTCCCAGCAGACTTTATTTTGCGAAGAAGATGACCGAGGACCTCGGTGGTGCCAAGATTTACTTCAAGAGGGAAGATCTCAACCATACGGGGGCACATAAGATCAACAACGTTCTCGGTCAGGCGCTTCTGGCGAAGAAGATGGGTAAGACCAGGCTCATCGCCGAGACCGGTGCGGGACAGCACGGTGTCGCCACTGCTACCGCCGCGGCACTTCTAGGTCTCGAATGCGTCGTGTTCATGGGTACCGAGGACATGGAACGTCAGGCCCTTAACGTGTACAGGATGAGGCTTCTCGGAGCCGAGGTAAAAGGAGTCTCTTCAGGTACCGGCACTCTGAAGGATGCCGTCTCCGAGGCCATGAGGGAATGGACCGGACGCATCTCCGACACCCATTACTGTCTGGGATCCGTCATGGGTCCTCATCCGTTCCCTACGATCGTGCGTGACTTCCAGTCCGTCATCGGTAAGGAGATCAGGGCACAGACGATGGAGAAGGAGGGCCGCCTGCCGGACATGCTGATCGCATGTGTAGGAGGAGGGTCCAATGCCATCGGTACGTTCTATGATTTCATAAAGGACGAATCAGTCATGTTGGTCGGTGCCGAGGCCGCAGGAAAAGGTATCGACACCCCTGAGACCGCAGCCACCATGAACACGGGGAAACTAGGTATCTTCCATGGTATGAAATCCTACTTCTGCCAGGACGAATACGGTCAGATCGCACCCGTGTATTCCATTTCCGCCGGTCTCGACTACCCCGGTGTGGGTCCCGAGCATGCATGGCTCCATGACCTTGGAAGGGCGAAATATGTAGGGATCACCGATGACGAGGCCGTCGATGCGTTCGAATACGTTTCCAGGATGGAGGGTATAATCCCCGCCATCGAATCGTCACATGCATTGGCATATGCGATGAAGGTCGCACCCACCATGGACAAGGACAAGATAATAGTCGTGACGGTCTCCGGAAGGGGAGACAAGGACTGTGCCGCTATCGCAAGGTATAGAGGAGTGGATATCCATGAGTAATCTCGCTAAGGCGTTCGACCATGGAAAAGCCTTCATCCCGTTCGTGACCTGTGGCGACCCCGACATGGAAACCACCGCCAAGATCGTTAGAAAGATGGTGGAGAACGGTGCCGACCTTATCGAACTGGGTATTCCGTTTTCCGACCCTACTGCGGAAGGTCCTGTCATACAGGGTGCGGATCTACGTGCCCTTCAGTCCGGAACCACCACCGATTCCGTTTTCGAACTGGTACGTGATCTCAGGAAGGATGTCAAGATTCCCATGTTGTTCATGACCTATGCCAATGTCGTGTTCTCTTACGGATGTGAGAGGTTCTGTAAGGCAGCGGCAGAGGTGGGAATAGACGGACTTATCCTTCCGGACGTCCCCTTCGAAGAGAAGGCGGATTTCGAACCCATCTGTCAGAAATACGGCATCGATCTGGTATCGATGATCGCTCCCACTTCCGAGAACCGTATCGCAATGATCGCCAAGGAAGCGAAAGGGTTCCTTTATGTCGTTTCTTCATTGGGGGTCACGGGTACGAGGTCGTCCATCACCACCGATCTCGAACCTCTCATCAAGGTTATCCGTGAAAACACCGACATTCCCTGTGCCATCGGATTCGGGATTTCCAATCCGGAACAGGCACGTAAGATGGCATCTCTCTCCGATGGAGCCATCGTCGGCAGCGGTATTGTAAAGATCATCGCTGCTAACGGCAAGGATTCGGCAGAACCTGTCGGAGAGTTCGTAAAAAGTATGAAGGATGCCATCAGGGATCTTTAAACATTTCAAAGGGGGTGATTCCCCTTCATCATTTCTTGTTATCATTCATGTATCCCTGTTCGGACGAAGGTCCTGGGGTATTGTGATCACAAAGGGTCGATATGGACGAGATCTGTTTTTGCGGATATCGGTTTTCGGAATAAGCGATGGTTGTTTTAATCATATCCGATGGCTGAATACCGACCTGTGGTCAGTCAGGTACATAATATATCTGTTGTCAAATCAGATTTTCAAGAAAAAAAGGTTCTCCGGATATACCGGAGAAAGGAGAAAACCCCAAGGTAGGGGGAAAAGGTTTAGTTACAAACTTCAGAGACCGTAGTTCTTAAGGTTGTAGTTGGGGACGTGACCGTCGTACTCCTTG
>JAKSHW010000260.1 GCA_024399195.1 archaeon
CTGAACACCAGGTCCGCACGTCTCTCCTGGTTCAGTTCGAGCTCCAGGGAGTCGATGTCGTAGTGTCCGTTGAGGAACTTCACCTTCCCGTAGTCGACGGTGTCGTGTATCCCCTTGTAGCGGAACGGACACAGGTATCCCCTGTCGACCGCTTCCAGGAGACGGATCTCGTACACCACGTTGTTGTCGCAAAGTGCGAAGACCTCCTGACAGTCCATTCTCTCGGGAGTGGCGGTGAGGCCCAGCATGAACTTCGGACGAAGACGGTCCAATGCCTTGCGGTAGGAACGGGAGGCGGCATGGTGGAACTCGTCTACAACCACATAGTCGAACATGCATGGGTCCATCGTGTCTATCCTGCGTTCCAACGTCTGTATGGTGGCGAAGACCATGTCCTTGTCCGATTCGTCCTTTCCGTTGCAGAGATAGCCTGCACTGTCTCCGGGACGTACGGTCTCGAAGGCCTTGCGGGCCTGTTCGAGGATGTACATGCTGTGGGCCACGAACAGAATTTTCCCGAACCCTTTGGAGTCCATGGCCGCGAGATACGTCTTACCTGTACCTGTCGCCGCCACGACCAACGCCTTGCACATGCCGTCGTTGCGGGTACGTTCCAAGGCCTCGAGGGCCATTGTCTGTACGTCGTTCGGCCCGGCGAATGCCGCGTCGGGACGTATTTTCAGTTGGATCCTGCGTGTGTTCCTGTATTTTTCGATCTCGGGGACGCCCACATGGACCGAACGTTGGTTCCACAGCATGTCGAACATGTCCTCGAAACGGGCGAAATCGGACGGATGGTCCTTGCGAAATATGCGGTAGTTCCATTCGACCCCGTCACGCAGTGCGGAACGGGACAGGTTTGAGGAACCCACGAACACCGAGTCCCCCGAAGGGGAATAGACGAAGTACGCCTTGGGATGGAAAGAATTCGTTCCGTCGTAGAATCTGATCTCCAATGAATCTCCACAGATGTCCTTCAGCATCAGCAGTGCGTCAGGGTCCGTGATCCCCAGATACGTTCCCGTGAGCACTCTGATCCTCGAACCTTGGGACACCGCCTCCTTCAACGCGGGCTGTATCTCCCTGATCCCGGAGACCTGGATGAAAGACGATATGATGTCGAGTCTTTCGGAAAACCTGATCGATTCGCACAGAGCCGATTCCAAAGGGTCCTGGAAACATCCTGTGAAGACCGTTTGCGGGGTGAGCGAATCCATGGGTGGGAATCGTGGACGATAGATAAAGGGAATGTGGTCCGTAACCTACGTCGTACCTGTCCTATCGGTTTCCGTATCCCTGCGGACATTCAGATATATCCGTACCCCATGTCCCGTCCTATGTACTACAAGGCCGGTTCCCCCGAGTTCGCCGAGATGGGTGCGAGGTCCGAGAAGACCAGAAGGCTGACCGCGGAGCTCAACACAGGATTCCACGCACAGGACGAGATCGTCCGCATCATGAAGGAGATCACCGGCAGGGACGTGCCTTCCGACCTCCGTGTTTTCACACCGTTCTATTCCGACTACGGATACGGCCTCACCATCGGAAAGAACGTGTTCATCAACGTGGGGTGCTGCTTCCAGGACCAGGGCGGTATAACCATCGGTGACAACGTGCAGATCGGCCATTACTGCGTGTTCGCCACCATAAACCATGGAAAACTCCCCGAGAACAGAGGGGACTGCGACTGCAGACCCAT
>JAKSHW010000261.1 GCA_024399195.1 archaeon
CCCCTGGGGCGTTTCGGGACCTCCTCCGCAACAGGGTTCTTACGGGGTCTGCCACGGGGCCTCTTCGGTGCATCGGCCTCCACGGGGTTCTTCCTGGGTCTCCCCCTGGGACGTTTCTCGACGGGTCCGGACCCGTCCGTCGCCGGGGCCTTCTTCTTTTCAGGGTATTTCAGTTTGCCTTTGCACAGCCCGAGGGTCACCATGGTGTCCATGGCGTACTCGTACGGATGCACCCAGCGACCGTCCTCCCTTTCAGGGAGGACGTCGGAAGAATCCGTCTTCCTCCATATCCCCGAGAGGTCCTCCATGATGTCCCCGTAGGACTCCTTCTCCATCAGACCAGTCTCCTTGAAGACCCTGATCAGCCTGCAGGAGATCGATGAGGCTATCGTGTTCACGAACTCCTCGCCTATAACGGTGAAATCGTCCTGGGCGTCGGTGGTGTGGATGTCCAGGTCGTTCTTGAAGTATCTGAACACGAGCTCGATCGTCCATCTGTCGCTGTAGCAGGAATACGCCTCCTCCGCGGTCAGGTCCTGGTCGGAGAGGAACACTATGGTCCCGAAATCGGCTTGCTTCTTATGGAACTTCCCGTTGTCGAAGGTCTTCCCTCCGCCGTTCTTCCTGAGATACGCCATCTCCTCGAGCGACGCCTTCTTGGGGTCCCTGAACGAATAGAGGTACCTCCCGCCCTTGATAGTCGCCTTCTTGTACAGTATCCCCTCCTTCGTGTCCTTGAGGACCCCCTCGAACTCCATCATCTTATTGTTCTTTATGCGGGGGTCGTTCCTCTTCAGAGGGGTCAGGAAATGGAGTTCAGGGAACTCCCTGAACTCCTTCTCGAGCTTGGACGGGGGGAAGCCCTTGTCCGTGATCAGGATACCCCTGGTGATCCCGTTGTCCCTGACGAACCTGGAGTACGCGGCGGCGTCGATGAACCCTCCGGGGAACACCTCGGAGAAGAGGATCTCCTTCCTTTCGAGGTCGTAGACGTAGACGATCGAGATGTCCTTCACGCCCTTTACACGTGATTTGAAGGAGAATCCGGAAAGGTCGTTCACGGTGCTGTTGTCCTCCTTCAGCATCCCGTCGATCACCAGATGGCTGTCCCCGCTCACCTTCTCCAGTCTTTTGAGACCGAACCCGGTGCGGATCTTCCCGTCCATCCCCAGCCTCCGGTAGAGGTCCGTCAGTACGTTGCTGCTGATCTGCAGCCCCGGGTGCCATACGCTCACGAACGACTTCGTGTACATCGTCGACATCCTCTTCGATTTCACGCCCGGGAACGTGACCTTCAGGAACGCGGCGACGTAGGTGAGGAGGGCGTCCTTGATGTCCATCGTGTTCAGGAGGTCGTCCAGAATGTCCTTGGACTCCCGTCTCACCAACGCCGCCGAACCATAGGACGCACTGTCGGGGCCGTCATCGCCCGGCCTCTCCGAGGCCGGGACGAACTGCCCGTTGTATATGTAGCCTATGACCTCGCCGTTGATGGGTTTGGGGTTGCTGCCTTTGGTATAGTTGACCCCCTTTCTGGACCTGACCGCATAATGACGCGGTCCGTCCCCCTTGTTCTCTACGACCACGGTGTTCCTAGGTCTGTCTACTTCCCTGATCTCTTTCGGTATACCCGTTCCGCCCCCTCCCGTAAATTATCTATAAAATAGTGTATAATTACCTAGTATTTAGTACTTTTTA
>JAKSHW010000262.1 GCA_024399195.1 archaeon
AGGATGTTGCGGTTGGTCTGTACCAGGTCCCATCCGAACTCCTTGGCGTTGACGGTCTTTCCGCCGATGAACATCTTGGCGGTGATGCTGTATTTCTTCTTCTCCCCGCCCTCGTTGTATCTCGATACATGGATGTTCAGGGACTCGGGCTTGGCGATCTTGGATATCTTGCTGAGCTCCGCCTGTATGTCAGCGTACATGGATTCGGAGTAGATCTTGTCCTCACTGCTCAATCCGCTTATCTGCACGAACACCTCCTCCCTCTCGATACAGGCCGCCATGAGCTCGATTATGTCGAACTCCGTGACTATTCCGACCATCTCCCCTTCGTCGAGGATAGGTAGGGTGGAGATGTGGTTTTCGACCATTATGTCGACGGCTTCGTCCAGCCCGCTGTCCCATTCCACCGATTTCACGGCGGTGACGGCGTAGTTGTCGACGGGGTTCTGACTCGATTCGCCCTTTCCGATGGCACCGACAAGCTTCTCACCCTTCGCAAGGGCCCCGTCGATGACCTCGTTCATTCCGACTATCCCACACAGGGACTCGTTGTTGTCTACCACGGGGACGGTACGGATGGCCATGGCCCTCATCAGTTCGATCGCGGCGGCCATAGGTTCGTTCCTCTTCACGTACTGTACAGGTGACGACATAATCTCCCATACCTTGATGTCTTTCAGGATGTGGTTGGACGCGGCTATGGTGGTCAGTGCGTTCCTCGATACGAGGGACTTCACCTTCTTCCCTTCCAGGATGGCCACCTGCCTGCAGTTCTCGGAGACCATTATCTCCGCGACCTTGGTCAAGGGGGTGTCGAAACCGATCGTAGGCATGTTGCAGATAAGTCCTGAGACCTTGCTTTCCGGATTGATGCTCTTTTTGTTGAGTATCGTACCGTACCTCATCATGCCGATGTATGCACCGTCGTCCACGACGGGGATCTCCTGAAATCCGGTCTTACGCATGAGAGCGAGGGCTTCGGACACGTTGTCGTCGGCGCCCAAGACAGGAAAATCATCGGTCGAGATCTCTTTGACGGAGATACCGTCAATCTGAGACTTCAACATCGCGAGCTTTCTGAGGTCTTCAAGGTCTTTGATTCCCAAAATTTCTCACCAAATCATAATCGTTGGATGGGCTTATAAAGGTTTACCGAAAAACTGTACCTAAGGACCAACACAACGGTCGATTGGATGTAACTTGGTTCCTTAACCCCTCGCATTGGAGGGATTAAGGAATAGGTTTAAATAGAAGTCCTTCAAAGTTCTTTGAAGGAAAGTTTACCGTCGAGCATGGCCTCGATGATGGCGGGGGCATCGTCCATCTTGATCCTCTTCTGCTCGGTGGAGTCCCTGTCCCTGATGGTGACGGTTCCCTTCAGGTCTCCGTCGAGGGTGTCGTAGTCCACGGTGATGCACCAGGGCGTACCGGCCTCGTCCATACGGGCGTATCTCTTTCCGATCTGTCCCGCATCATCGTAGTATGCCTCGGCACGGTGGGAGTGGATCTTCTCGCAGAGGTCCATGGCGACGGTGTCGAGACCGTCCTTGCCCATGAGGGGGAACACTCCGACCTTGATGGGCGCCACGACGGGTGCGAGCCTGAGGATGGTGTAGTCCTCCTTCTCGTCGTAGGAGTAGGCGTGCTCGAGCACGGTGTAGAAGATCCTGTCGAGACCGCAGGAGGG
>JAKSHW010000263.1 GCA_024399195.1 archaeon
GAAATTTCTTGTTTTTATCCAAAAAACGGGACTTTTTTGATATGTAGTAATAATTAAATATTATTACTACATTCCTTTATCCATGCACCTGATGCTTTCCAAGAAAGGTACCGCCACCTATGCATCCGTCGCCGAATGTGAAAGGGTCGATGGAAAACCGGTCAAAAAGAACGTGGTGTACCTCGGAAAGGTCGTGGATCTGGAGAAAGGGGTCTTCGAGAACAGGGAAAGGGGACTGTTCACCTACGATCTGGGGACCGGTACATACGGAAAGGCAGACCTTGCAGGTCTGCCGAAGAAGAAGGCCGGTAGGAAGATGTACGCCGCCGACTTCGGGGACGCATACGTACTGGACCGTTTCATAGGGGAGACCTGCATCTACGAATGCATCGATGCATGCGGGTCCCCGAACCCAGATACGTTCAAGGCCCTTGTGATGTACTATCTGCTCGCAAGAGCACCGAACTCCTGGGCCGACGACTGGTACGGGTCGAACTACGCATCGATCCTTTTCCCGGATGCGGACATGGACGACCGTAGGATAAGCGAGTTCCTGAAACAGATAGGAGAAGCTGAGATACAGAGGAAATTCTTCGAGAAGTTTCTGGGACGGACGGTGGGGAGCGACCCCACCGCCTTCATCGTGGACAGTACGGGCGTGCCCAATTCGGTCCGTATGCCGATTACCGGCATCAGCAACCACAACGGGGACGTCAGCCTCGAGACCAGGGTGATCCTCGTCTGCAGGAAATCGGACAGGATGCCGTTGTTCGTCAGGTACGTACCGGGCAACGTGAACGATTCGATAACCTTGGTACGCACTATAGAGGAGCTCAGATGCTACGGTCTGAACACAGACTACGTCCTGATCGACGCAGGATACTGCACCTTGGAGAACATGAGGTCCCTGGTCGAGTCCCACATCGGGTTCATAACCCGTCTGAGGCCGAACTTCGATATGGCCAAGGACATGGTCAAAGACCATGTCGCCGAACTGGACATGTCGAAGAGGGTCCTTTACAACGACCGTTTCCTGAGGGTGGTCTCCAGGGAGTGCACGCTCACCGGCAGTACACGCAAGGTGTGGGTCCACCTGATACTGGACGAGGACATGAAGAACACCGAGGACAAGGCCGCCTACAGGAAGTTCCACGAAGGGCGCATCACCGAGGACGAACTGAACAGGACGTACGAAACGTCGGGCATCTTCACCCTTGTGACGTCGTTCTGGGCCCTGGGCGACGACGTCGTGTCGATGTACTTCGAACGCGGGGGCATAGAGCAGTTGATCGACGTCGGGAAGACCGACGGCAGGCTCGGGAAGGTGGCCGTGCACAGCGAGGAGACGTTCAGAGGCAAGCTCCTGCTGGACTTCACGGTCCTGGCGGTGGGCCAGATGCTGCAGAACCACCTGAAAAGACGCAAGGAGAAGCTGTCGTCCAGGAAAAAGGTGAAGAAGGACGACATCCCCGGAAGGGACCTGTCCGTAAGCCACGCCCTGTACCTTCTCCGGAACCAGAAGTGCGACGTGTTCGAGAACAAGGTCCTGCCCAGGGAGGTCGGTAAGAGAGTGAACGACGTGTACAGGCTGTTCGGTTATGAAATACCCCTGTCGATAGACAGGGGTCAACAGAGTTGACCTGTAGTAAGAAGAAACTTCGGGAAATAGTG
>JAKSHW010000264.1 GCA_024399195.1 archaeon
CCCACCTTGACGCAGTCGCGGAGGTCCGACAGGACGTCCTTGAACGACCTGTTCCTGCAGGAGTCGAACTGTGCGAGATGGTTCCTCAGTCTGGCCGACATGAGCGTGGCGAGGAAGTTGACGAACTCGCTCCCTGTCGCGGTCTCGTCCGACTTCTCCCTCGTGTCGTCTATCTCTATCCCCGTCTTGTGCAGTTTGAACAGGGGTTCGATGCCCCATCTGTCGTCGTAGCAGTCGTATGCGAAACCGGGGTCCATCTTCCTGTCGGACTGCAGGATCATGAGGCCGAACCAGCGGCGTTCGGCCTCCAGCATCACGGGGTCAAGCCTCTCTGCGTTCTTTTCCAGATATACGTCCTCCATCTCGGCGGCTATCCTGGGGTTCTTGAACGAGTACAGCCAGTACCCGAGCCTTTTGCCGTCCTTGTCCTTGGCCTCTGTGACCCTGCAGCTGACGGGACCGTCGTCATGCTGGATGACGGTGTCGAAGGCGAAACATCCGGACGATTCCGCCACGCTGCGTCCCTTCATCAGGGGCACGAGGTAGTGGAGGTCCTCGTGCTTCTCCGCCACGTCCTTCATGATCTCAGGCCTGAAGCCGTGGTCCGCGACTATGATCCCCTTGCGGATCCCCATTCTCTCAACGAAATCCTGCACGGCCACGGCGTCGGTCACGTTCCCCGGATACACCTTGGAACACAGGAGCTCCCCTTCCGAAGGGTCGTAGGCGTACATCATCAGATGGTGGAACATCTTCGTCGACGCGGTCTTCCTGGACGCCTTGGAGATGGACAACCCGTCCCCGTTGTCCTGTTTCAGACAGCCGTCTATGACGACCATCCCGTCCTCCTGTATGTTCCTGAGACGGACCGCCATGAACTTCTCCGTCGTACGGAACTGTTCACCCAGAAGGGTGAACATCTTGGTCACGTTGTCCATGTTCATCGTCACGTTGGGATAGATCTCGGAC
Organism: archaeon; assembly: GCA_024399195.1. Classification (GTDB taxonomy): domain Archaea; phylum Thermoplasmatota; class Thermoplasmata; order Methanomassiliicoccales; family Methanomethylophilaceae; genus Methanomethylophilus. The sequence continues at coordinate 970 of JAKSHW010000264.1, forward strand.
ACGAAGGAGTGTCTGTACCTCGCCTGTAACTTATAGTCAGGTATGCCTGGGTGGGCGGCCTTCAGGAGGGCCGCACAGTAGATCCATACCGCATCGTTGTAGTCGTAGAATTCGCACAGGTCCTCTATCAGGTCCTTGCACAGGTTGTTGATGAGGTTGACCGCCCCGTACTGCTTGGAATCTATCCTCCCCGTGGACTTGAGGTCCTTCTCCGGCACTATAGGATGATACCTGTCGGTGATGTAGCCGATCACCTGGTTCTTCCTGAAGGTGGGGCGTCCGTCATCGTCATACCTGTCGATACGAGTCCTTACGGCGTATCTTCCGGACATGTACGGTTCGACCACCGTGTTCTTCGGCCTTTCCAGTTTCCTGACCTCCTTGGGAACCTTCATGCTATCGTACTTATAATAAAGTACATGAATATAAATTCTCTATAGAATGTACTTATTCGCTTCGGAAAACCCCTTCTGAAACGGAAAACTAGAAACATAGAGGTGAAAATTCTTCTGTATAGTCCAATAGACCAATCTGCACCGATCGAAGGGTGAAAAGACTATGACCCCAAGGATGATCAATACAAAAAACGACCATTTAGAAAAAGTGCAAGATTTCATAAAATCATTGATGCCATATCACAAATTAATACAATATTAGGCATCCTACCTAAATGTCCCAGTAATCTGATTTTCTATATA
>JAKSHW010000265.1 GCA_024399195.1 archaeon
AGCGATCTGCCATCAGGAGAAAGAAGGGCGCACCCGTCACTAACTATTCCATCGTAATCGCCTGAGAACGAATCCAAAGACGTACATGAACGAAATGCCATATCTCCGATTTTATTAACAGAAGAGGGTATCCCTATACGTGCGAGTGAAGTACAATGACTGAACGCCGACTCCCCGATATCAATTAGTCCCGAAGGGAGATCGATGGATATTATGGATGTACATCCGATGAACGCATGTTTTGCGACAGACGTGACACCATCTCTGATCACAACGTTTCTCACAGACCCATACACGAATCCGCCCCAGGGGGCGGTCGTTCCATAAACCCCGTTTACGAGCGTATAATCATAATCATACATACGCCCTGATCCTTCGACGACCAAGGTGTCCCCTTCCATGTACCATGTCAGACTGTCCCCACATTTTCCGTCGTAGACGTAGAACTGGAAACATTCAATGTAGTTGATGCAGTCCTTTCCATCGGCCTTGTACTCGGTCAGTTGCAGGACACGGAACCACGTACCCTCAGAGACGTAATCCGCGGGCACGGCATAGGTCCACAGGGAATCGTTATCCTTGGAACTGAACTTATCGCCCCAGACATCCACCCATCCCGTGCCGTCGTACCTCTGGAGAAGAGCAAGACCGTAACCAATATGCTCGATCGGCCTATGGCTGCCGTCCCCCAACAGGATGTCCCCTTCCGAACAGTTGTAGTCGTCGGAGAGGGACCACCCCAGCAGCGATACATTGCTGACCGACACTGCGATGGTCAGAGTACCGTAAGAAGATACCGAGGCGACCGAACCGTCCCCCACGGTGACATGGGACGCTCCGTATCCCGACCCGGGGAGCGTCACAGTACCGGATACATCGAACATCACATCCACCGATGTCCTCACGGGGCCGAGGATGTCGTCATACCGGTCGAGAAGATAACTTTCATTGCCGACCCCGCCAATACACAACCCTTGCGTTCGCTATTGCCATTATAAAACGGATCACTGTGATCAAATGCGGTATCGTCGCCCCTTGTGTTGGAAGGAATCCAAACATCGGTCAAATGCCCGTATCCGAACGCCCCATGCCCGATATAGGTCACGGAATCAGGGATTTTAAGACTGGAGATATGGATGGAACTGAATGCCCTGACCCCTATGACCGAGACATTTTCCCCAAGATGAAGGTCTGTAGCCTCGGTACGGTCGAAGACCTTCTCCCCAATCTCGATCACACTATCAGATATCCATATAGACCTCACCTTAGGGGCATCGTAATTTTCCAAAGTGTAACACATCAAAAACGAAGGGACCTTCTTGACCGTGTCCCCGAAAAACACCTCCATACCGTCGATCGCCGAACCAGAGTCTTTGAACACACCAGAGTCTTTGCCACTTACCAGACAGTTTTCAGCGTTGAACCACACCTTAGACAACCGATTTGTATATTGGAACGCGCCGTCGCCTATTGTACGAACGGTTGACGGGACCGTGAGCTCCTCCAGGCCGCATCCCGAAAAAGCAGCATTGCCTATGGATACGACGCCTTCGGGGATAACCATGCATCTGAGGGCAGGGAAGCTATCGAACGCCTGGGCCCCGATAGAGGTGATTTCTCCCGTGAACCTGATACCAGACACCGTTTTGGACACAGTCCCCCAGGG
>JAKSHW010000266.1 GCA_024399195.1 archaeon
CCCACCTCGACGTAGAGCTTCATGTCCTTCCCCGCGGTCGTGCGGTATTCCCAGGAACCGTCGTCGGTCCCCACCTTGACACAGTCGCAGAGGTCCGACAGGACGTCCTTGAACGACCTGTTCCTGCAGGAGTCGAACTTGGCGAGATGGTTCCTCAGCCTGGCGGACATGAGCGTGGCGAGGTAGTTGACGAACTCGCTCCCCGTGGCGGTCTCGTCAGACTTCTCCCTCGTGTCGTCGATCTCGATCCCCGTCTTGTGCAGTTTGAACAGGGGTTCGATGCCCCATCTGTCGTCGTAGCAGTCGTATGCGAAACCGGGGTCCATCTTCCTGTCGGACTGCAGGATCATGAGGCCGAACCAGCGGCGTTCGGCCTCCAGCATCACGGGGTCAAGCCTCTCTGCGTTCTTTTCCAGATATACGTCCTCCATCTCGGCGGCTATCCTGGGGTTCTTGAACGAGTACAGCCAGTACCCGAGCCTGTTGCCGCCCTTGTCCTTGGCCTCCGTCACCCTGCAGCTGACGGGGCCGTCGTCATGCTGGATGACGGTGTCGAAGGTGAAGCATCCTGAAGATTCCGCCACGCTGCGTCCCTTCATCAGGGGCACGAGGTAGTGGAGACCCTCGTGTTTCTCGGCCACGTCCTTCATGACCTCCGGTCTGAAACCGCGGTCCGCGACGACGATCCCCTTGCGGATCTCCAGTCTCTCCACGAAGTCTTTCACGGCCACGGCGTCGGTCACGTTCCCCGGGTACACCTTGGAACACAGGGGTTCCCCCTCCGAAGGGTCGTAGGCGTACATCATCAGATGGTGGAGGACCTTCGTCGACGCGGTCTTCCTGGACGCCTTGGAGATGGACAGTCCCTCCCTGTTGTCCTGTTTCAGACAGCCGTCTATGACGACCATCCCGTCCTCCGGGACGTTTACGAGATGTGACGCCATGAACTTCTCCGTCGTACGGAACTGTTCACCCAGGAGGGTGAACATCCTGGTCGCGTTGTCCTTGTTCATCGTCACGTTGGGATAGAACTCGAACACGAAGGAGTGTCCTGCAGCTTGCAGTCTGGCAACACTCCATCCCGACCTGATTGTTCAATGGCATCCGACCAAAAATGATCCATTGACACCTTTGATGGCTACTGAAACCTCCAACAAAAACATAGCCTGGATTTGCGACAAAGAACATAAATGGGTACAGGGAATAAACGAAAGAACAACGAACAGTTGTCCTGTATGTCGTAAATACGGAAGATACAAAAGAAAACAGACCGAGTGAAACAAAGTCCGTCTTCCAACAATAAACCCTTTAACATTTCATAAATCCTATTTCCAAGTAAGACCATCCGCTGCTAATCTTATATATCAGCCCCAACCGTACCTAAACTGATGGATGATGGTACGCTTATCATGGCCACAATTACTCTTTGTTCTGTAATAGTAGCAATATATACCGTCTACGACAGTAAAAACCAATATATAGATAGCATCCAACCAACCATTAGTCTGAAACTTACGCCCACATCCAAATGGTTGAATCTGGAAATTCTCAATGCAGGCAAAAGTGCTGCATACAAAGTCTCGATCAAGATAAAAGACATTCAAAATCTTGAAAATGGTTACATCCAAGAAGATGACAACATATCGAACATCGTCTTT
>JAKSHW010000267.1 GCA_024399195.1 archaeon
GGAGACATCCACGAGATCGGAAAGAACGTCTGCTGTGCAATGCTCCGCGGAGCAGGTTACAACGTCATCGACATCGGATGCGACGCATCCGCAATGGACTTCATGGACGCTGCAGAAGAGAACGACGCACAGATCGTCGCAGGTTCCGCACTCATGACCACCACCCTCGAGTCCCAGAGGGAACTTGTAGAGACCAGGGACGAGATGGAGTCCTCCGTCAAGTGCATCTTCGGAGGTGCACCCTGCTCCAAGGAGTTCTGCGACAGCATCCACGCAGACGGATACTCCGCGACCGCCAACGACGTCGTGCTTCTCTGCGACAAGCTCTGCGCAGAGTGAACAGAAGGTGAAGAAACATGGCAGCAACCAGACCTCTTACCGTCATAGACGTCTATGAGAGGTTCGTGAAGGGAAAGAAGGTCCCCGAGTCCGAGTGGGACTACACCATCATCCCCCAGAACCTCACCGCACTCAAGGAGAAGTACAAGCTCGACTTCGGAGACACCATCATCCCCGAGGACAAGGAGACCAAGAACGCACTGTTCAACGCAGGACTCGAGATGCTCGTCAACACCGGGTTCTACTGTCAGGACCTCGGACGTGTCATGAAGGTCACTGAGGAAGAAGTATGGGAGGGAATCAAGAAGACCCCCACCAAGCTCATCCTCGGAGAGGGCAGGGACATCGCAAGGTTCTACCCCAGGCACGGAAACAGCCCCGTCAAGCCCATCATCCAGGGAGGACCTACCGGATCCCCCTGTTCCGAAGACATGTTCATCAAGATCATGCAGTCCTACGCACAGGAGGCCGTCGTCGACGACCTCGTGGACGGAGTCATGGACACCGTCGAGGGAAAGAAGGCCAAGTCCGGAACCCCCTACGAGATCCGTGCCACCATGCAGGAGCTCAGGATGACCAAGGAAGCACGTACCAGGGCCGGAAGGCCTGGACTCGGCGTATAGGGACCTGAGACGCCCCTCACTGTAGGAGGACGTCTCGTCGCAGATTGCCCCAACGCTGGTCACAGGATCACCGACGCACACGAATGCTCCCAGCTCAACGAGCTCAAGATGGACCTTACCGGTCTGAACATGCTTGCAGGTTGGACCATTTCCGGTGATACCATCATGATCGAGCAGATGCCCATCTTCGGTGGATACACCGGTGGAGTCGAGGAGACCGCCATCAGCGATGTCGCCACCACCCTCGCATCCTTCGCCCTGTTCTCCGGAAACTTCCACCTCGACGGACCTATTCACATCAGGTGGGGAGTCACCACTGCAAAAGAAACTCTCCAGATTGCAGCACACGCGGCAGCGGCCATAGATGCGAACACTGACCTGCTCCTCGCCAACCAGTACTACCCCATGGCAGGACCCTGCACCGAGATGTGTCTCCTCGAGACCGCCGCCCAGGCCATCACCGACACCGTGTCCGGAAGGGAGCTCCTCTCCGGATCCGCAGCCACCAAGGGAGTCGTCCTCGACAAGTTCACCGGTATGGAAGCCCGTGTCATGGGAGAGGCAGCACGCTGTGCCGCAGGTCAGCGCGTCTCCGACATGAACGAGACCATCCAGAACCTCCTGGACATCTACCAGCCCAAGTACACCAACCCCGACCTCGGAAAGACCTTCCAGGAGTGCTACGACGT
>JAKSHW010000268.1 GCA_024399195.1 archaeon
GCCGACGAACAGAAACCGCATACGAGGTCGATATGGGCGGATGAGGTTACGGAGAGAACCGAAGTCCCTGACTGTACGAACCTATTCTGTTCGGTAATTCAATCCCCCTATTACAAATAGGAAACCACGATTCCGTTGCCCGTTACCCCCAGTATATCCGCCCGACGCCCCTTCAGATGGTTGAACGCGATTATCTTCGACACGATCTCGTGGGCGAAACGCCAGTCCTTGCGGGCCTTGACGTGCTCCGATATGATGCGTTTGAAGTCGGAGAAGGCCGATTCGACCTTCCAACGGACCCCGTAACCCGTCTCCTTCACCCATTCCTTGTACGGAAGGCTGCACCAGAGGCGTGCGGCCTTGCCCCTGGATGCGCATCCGAGGTCCTTGGGGCGGGTGTTGCTCTTGAAACTGGTGACGAACCTGCAGCCGAGCTCCTCGCACACGTTGTTGAAGTTCTCGACGGTGCCGTAGGCCCCGTCGCCGTAAAGGACGTCGAACTTCACACCGCCCTTGACGAGCATCTCGGTGAGGTAGGGGAGCATCCCGCAGTCGCCGGTGTCGTCCGTGGTCACGATGACCGCCACGAGCTCGTTGGTGTCGATGTCGGTGATCGAATGCATCTTCAGCCATCCGCGGTTGGCCGGGCCCACGCCCCACTTGTGCTCGCGCCACATGGTGCAGTTCGACAGGTTCAGACCTGTCGAATCGATGGCCAGTCTCCGTACCCTGCTCCCAGGATGGGCCATCACGTACCTGAAGAGGATACGGGCGTCCGTGACCGGGGCGATGAGGAATTCGGCGCCCATCGCCATCACGAAACGCTCGTACAGCCTGCTGTAGCTGGGTGACTCGAGGCCGGCGTAGGCGAAGATGCCTGCGGCCAGTCCCGCGGCCTTCCTGAAGTCCAGCGAAAGGAGCGACATGACCTCCGAGATCCACTTCACCATGAGGTCCCCGAACTGGAAAGGCCTGCCTTTCTTGCCCTTGTTCATCTTCTCCAGGTCCTCCTGGAACCTCGGGACCCAGTTACGGAGGTCGAAAAGGTCGCGTACGGCCTCGAACTGTGCGACGTTGTTCGCGTGTACCTCCTCCGGTGTGGGTTCGCGGGGCTTCTTCGGAGGTCTCTCCCCTTTTATACGGGCCTTCGTGAAGTTCCCTCTGTTCTCCACGTCCTTGGGTGTCTCTCTGGTCTTGCTTACGCTGGCATATGGCTTTTTATGTTTGACTGCTTTGGACAAAACGCCGTCCCTCCTCCGGGATGGCCATTCCCCGTGTGTTTTGTAGACTTGAGGGGAATGCTCCCGTTTTCTGTTCCGATCGGTATGGCGTTCCGCCATGCCGTTTTGGATTTTAGATTAGATTATAATCTTTAGATATATATCTAATCTAAATACCCCTACATCAGAGTCTTGGTATATAAAACCCCCAATCGACAAAGGGACGAGCCTGGGCCCGTATGGCAGAAATAGGGAATCGTCGATAGGGGACCGTAGGTCCCCATTTTACAGGGGGTCTGGGGAAAAATAGGGTGTTTGACCCCCAATTATCCTGATTGTACAAAGGGGATCGAATTACCGAACAGAATAATAGAAAAGTAAAGGGTTTACCGGACGGTCGATTTGAGGGACCGTCCGGATCAT
>JAKSHW010000269.1 GCA_024399195.1 archaeon
ACCGGAGGAGCCGCCGTCACCGACCTCGCTTCCATGAGGGAGGCCGTCGCACGTGTCGGAAAAGACCCCCAGGCGATCAACCCCATCATCCCCGTCAACCTCGTCATCGACCACTCCATCCAGACCGACTGCTCCGGAACCGATGACGCCATGGACAAGAACGAGGCCATCGACTTCTCCAGGAACAAGGAGAGGTACGCCCTGTTCAAGTGGGCCCAGAAGTCCTTCAAGAACTTCACCGCCGTCCCTCCCTGGAACGGGATCTGCCACCAGGTCAACATCGAGTTCCTCTCCCCCCTCGTACACGTGAGGGAGGAGAACGGTGTGAAGATCGCATACCCCGATTCCTGTTTCGGTACCGACTCCCACACCACCCAGATCGACGGTCTCGGAGTCGCCGGATGGGGTGTCGGAGGTATCGAGGCCGAGGCCGTCATGGTCGGACAGCCCTCCTACATGAGCCTTCCCGACGTCATCGGTTTCAAGCTCACCGGCAAGCTCAAGCCCGGAGTGACCGCCACCGACCTCGTCCTCACTGTAGTGCAGATGCTCAGGCAGAAGGGCGTCGTCGGAAAGTTCGTCGAGTTCTTCGGAGAGGGATACCAGTCCCTCGATGTCTCCGACAGGTCCACCATCTCCAACATGGGTCCCGAGTACGGTGCCACCATGGGATACATGCCCATCGACGCCAAGACCATGGACTACCTCAGGCTCACCAACCGCGACGAGAAGCACATCGAGACCATCGAGATCTACGAGAAGGAGCAGATGCTCTGGTACGACCCCGAGAACATCCCCGAGTACACCGACACCCTCGAGCTCGACCTCGGCGACGTCGAACCCTGCACCGCAGGACACAAGAGGCCCCAGGACAGGATCCTCCTCAAGAACATGAAATCCGAGTTCGGAAACGCCCTCAAGGCCCTCGGATACGAGACCCAGAGGATGCCCACCAGGGAGAAGATGGGAGACGGTTCCGTCGCCATCGCGTCCATCACCAGCTGTACCAACACCGCGAACCCCAGCGTCATGATCGCCGCAGGACTCGTCGCCAAAAAGGCGTTCGAACTCGGCATCAAGCCCCCTGCGTTCGTCAAGACCTCCCTCGCACCCGGATCCAAGGCCGTCACCGACTACCTCGTCAAGTCCGGTCTCCAGAAATACCTCGATGCCGAGGGATTCCAGAACTGCGGTTACGGATGCATGACCTGTATCGGTAACTCCGGGCCTCTCGCAGAGCCCGTTGCGAAGGAGATCACCGACAACGACTACGCCGTCGCCTCCGCCGTCTCCTCCAACAGGAACTTCGAGGGACGTGTCCACCCCCTCGTCAAGGCCAACTACCTCATGTCCCCTCCCCTCGTCGTCTGTTTCGCCCTCGCGGGAAGGATCGACATCGACATGACCACCGAGCCCATCGCCGAGAAGGATGGAAAGAAGATCTTCCTCGCGGATGTCTGGCCCTCCGACGAGGAGATCAAGGAGGTCATGGACCAGTACGTCACCAAGGCCGCCTTCGCTGCAGGTTACGACAACATCTTCAAGGGATCCGACAGATGGAACTCCATCGAGTGCTCCGATTCCGCCCTCTTCGGCTGGGACCAGAAGTCCACCTACATCAGGAACCCTCCCTACTTCGAC
>JAKSHW010000027.1 GCA_024399195.1 archaeon
AATGGTGCTCCCGACGGGATTTGGACCCGTGTCGAAGCCTCGAGAGGGCTTCATGATTGGCCGCTACACTACAGGAGCTTAATTCCCCCTAGTATCATATATTATATAAAGTTTTCTTAAAAATTGTTCTTTTTGGCGATTTAACAGATATTTATCCTAAAAAGAGCTGAAGAATGGCCGTCCTCCGGAAGTCCCGGAAGACGGTCAGGACTCAAAGTTTATCCTCGATCCATGCGAGGATATCATCGAACACTTTCCGGTGGTTCTCCTCGTGGATGATATCGTGGTTCATACCCTCGTAGATGATTCCCTGGGGGGTGATCCCGAAACCTTCAAGGGATTCGGATGCACGGAGGATGCCCTCGCCCTTGTCACCTACAAGGTCCTCCGAACCTGAAAGGAACAGGATCTTCATGTCCTTGGGGATATTGTCGAAATCCACCTTGTTCACGAGATCGAGAGACAGTTTGAACATATCCCTATATCCTCCGGCCTGGAACCTGAGACGGTTACGCCTCTCCTCGGTCATCTGGGAGGTGTCACTTGCACCCACCTTGACCCTGGAGAAGTTCTTTCCGAGGACCATCAGATCCAGTTTCTCGGAATATGCATGGGGCCCTTCGGTATCTGCGACCTCTTTAGATACATTATATCTGGACTCCGCTTCCTCGGGAATGCGCTCCCCTGCACCGATCAGGACCACTCCTTTGACGAAACCTCCGTATTTCGTGATGAACCTGCGGGTAACCGTAGAACCCATGCTGTGACCGAGTATGAAATGGGGAATGCCGGGATAGCTCTCCTCGATGGAATCGGAAACCCTCTTGAGGTCCTCGATCAGGTTGATATCGCCGTTCTCATCGTTGAAGAAACCGGGTTCCATAGGATTGGAACGTCCATGGCCGAGATGGTCGTGACCGATAACGGCAATTCCGTGTTCATTGAAGAACAGTGCAAGCTCTTCGTATCTGGGAATGTATTCCAACATTCCATGTGCGATCTGAACAATACAGCGGATACCCCCTTCAGGAATCCATCTGTAACAGGATAAATTGATTCCGTCACGGGACGAGGGGACTGAAAACATCTCCATAGCCATGCCGCAATAATGTTATTCGATGTATATAGGCGTTCATTGCTACGGTAGATAGAAAAATGTGGTGCGGAATCCACTTTGATCCCGATACAACCTAATGATGAAAGAATCCGAAAAGCAGAGCTGTGTAGAACCCGCCCGACCGAGCGGGAGCAGTCTCGTTTAACGGGGTGTCCGTATCTTCGCAGGACCTTTTTCCGTTCTTCCCAAGGACCGTGTCCTTAGAGCCCGTCCGGGACTTTCTACTAACCAACTCTGTCCCGGACGGGTCTTCCGGACCCATAAGGACGTTGCCGTAGACGGTACGGTTTCCTCCCGCAAATATTCCAAGGACAGACGTCTTGTCCATGGGACCTTCAGGGCCCGTACCCGACAAATCTCACTATCCATTCAGGGTATATAAAGCAAACCGAGAGGTCACCGAAAGTGACCGAAAGTGATAATTCCAGTATGACTGAATCTCTCAACTCCCACCCTATATGAAACACACCGTTAAACAGATGATCATTTCAAAACACGATGGGGATCGGACATGGATTGTATGACCCCATGTCCGAATGGTTTCATTCCAGCATTATACGGTAACGTCCATGTACCTCCTCTACGAACGCCTTGACCCCGTATACCTGTTCTATGGTCTCGGAGGTCAATGCGTCACGAGGCGTACCAGCAGAGACGATCTTACCTTCATGAAGAAGGACTACCTTGTCACAGTACTTCATGGCGAGGTCGAGGTCATGGATTATAGCACAGGCACTGACGTTCTTCCCATCCACTAGACCTCTGATGAGTTTCATAACCTCTATCTGATACTTCACATCGAGGTTCGAGGTAGGTTCGTCCAATAGAAGCACGTCCGCATCCTGTGCTATCGCACGGGCGATCAACACCCTCTGGGACTGTCCGCTGCTGAGCTCGTTGAAATGTTTCGTGGCAAGCTGTGCGATGTCCAACTCCTCCATGATGCTCCAGACCATCTCCTCGTCCTTCTTGGAGAACTGCCAGGTCATATGGGGTCTGCGTCCCATCATGACGATATCGTACACCATCGGGGAGGCCACCTCGCTTTCGGAGTTCTGAGGAACAAAACCTATCTTCGTGGCGATGTCCTTGCGGGAGTATTCCTTCAAAGACCTGCCTCCGAGACATATCTCCCCGCTCTGGGGGACCAATATCCGGTTAAGGCACTTCATGAAGGTGGTCTTTCCGGAACCGTTGGGTCCCAGGATGCCCAATATCTCCCCTCTGTGTATCTCCAGACCCACTCCGTCGAGTATTATATCGTCCCCGTTGTACCCGAAACGTACGTCTTCCGCACGTACCATCTCTTCGGAGCTCATGCCTTCATCCCCTTTTTCGAATAGAGCATGTAGACCATTATCGGTGCTCCGAGAAGGGCGGTGACCGCACCGACGGGGAGCATCTGAGGGGCGATGACGGTCTTGGCTATCATATCGGCTATGAGCAGCAGCATAGAACCGAAACAGGCCGATGTCGGTGCCAACCACCTGATGTCCGAACCGACAAGCCTTCTGCAGATATGGGGGGACAGGAGACAGATGAACCCTATAGGTCCCGCACAGGAGACCGCCAACGCCGTCATGAAACAGGATATCACGAGAGCTGAACCTCTGACCAGGTTCGTGTTCACACCCAAGGACGTCGCGGTATCGTCGCCCATGCGCATTATGTCCATGTCCTTTCCGAAATACACCGTGTAGGTCAGATATACCGCCAATCCCACGAAAAGGACGGGTACCATCCACATCTTGGATGAGGTCAGGTCCCCTATGGTCCAGAACACCACCTGCGCTACGGCGGAATCGTCTCCGAAATACTGCATGATCGAGTTGATCGAACTGAACACGTACGAGAACGCCACTCCACTGAGGACGAGGGTCACCGCACTGATGACCCTGCGCGAGATTACGAACAGCATCACGGCCACAGGGATCATGGAGAAGAAGAACGCATTGGATATCAACCCTGTATGACCCCCGAATATGGATATCCCGAGGATGAAATAGACGGACGCTCCGACCGCTGCACCGGAAGACACACCTAACGTGTACGGAGTGGCAAGGGGGTTCTTCAATATCGACTGCATGATGCATCCGCCGATGGCGAGCACGGCGCCTATGAGGGCACCTACAAGGACACGGGGTGCACGGAGGTTCATAATAACGAAGACGTAGTTCTCCGGATACTCTTTGAAATGTCCGGGGAACAACTGTCCCAGAAGGATCTCATAGGATTCCCAGGCGGAGAAACCCGCGGTCCCGACGGTGAACGAATATCCCATGGTAATGAATATCAACACCACCATGGCCACAAGGAACACCACTCTGCGGGATTTTATCTTAAGGATCTTGTCGCGTTCCACCTGGACCGGGGATCCTCTGTCTGTACCGTCCATATTATCACTCGGAAGAAGGATCCGGGGGATCCCCCGGAATTAAGTCGTTTTACTCGTTGTAGAGGAAGAAGGTTCCGTGTTTGCTGACGTCGTAGTCGAATCCCATGAGGTCGATGAACTTCTGGAACTCCTCGTTGAGGTCGAGGTCGGGGAAGAGATCGGGATGGATCACGGTCGCGACCATTATGGCAGACATGAGTCCTCCGGAGGCACCGTTCATAAAGTCACCGGGGGTGAGATACATGTTCTTGGGGTCGCATCCTTTGAGGGCTCCGATGACGGACAGGGAATCCTGTGCGGTCCTGTACTCGGAAGGATCGTCACAGAGATAACCGTGGTCGGGGACGACGGCGGACATGGTTCCGCTTCCGGTGTACTTGGTACAGTGGGAGAACAGATAGTCGAACTTCTGCACGGTGATCCATTCGAGGTCCATACTGACGTTTGAAGTGGGCCTTCCGGGAAGTTTGAGCTCGGTGGGATAGTCATCGATGAGGTTGTGTCCTCCCGCAAGCTGTACCGCCTGCCAGCACACGGTGTTGACGGGGAAGTAACGGAGGGTGAGGGTGTCGGTCTCGATGGTCTTTCCTGTGTCGGGGTCCATCTTCATGTTACCGCCGTATCCGGTGTAGAAAACAGTGGGACGGTCCTCTGCCTTGAGGTCCTTGGTCTTGTCGTTGAGCATGTTCCAGGTCTTGAGGTACCAGTCGACGTAATCGATTCCCTTCTGGGGCTGGTTGAAGATATAACCTGCGAGAAGTGCGGACATGATGGGGCTGCTTGCAAGGATGTTGTCGAAATCGAACACGAGGGTGTCGAGTCCGATGACGACGGCGTTGGTGTTTCCGGCGTACTTGGGTCCGTAATCCTCGGAAACGACCCATACCTGGGGGTCGGCCTTTGCAAGTGCCTCGAAATCGGTACCGGAACCGGTCCTGGAATTGAAATTGACGACCTTGCTGATGTCCTTCACACCGGAGAGATAGTAGTCTCCGAGAACGATTAGTGCCTTGGACGCTCCGACGATCTTGTCCTGGACGCCGACCATGTTGAGGATCTCGGCGGTGGCGAAATAGTCACAGGCGATCCTGTCGATCTTGAGAGGGACCTTGAGGAGGTGTCCGAAGGTGTCGATGATGTTCATGTACTCCCCGGAACGATCGATAATGCCCTTGAGGACGTCGATATCCTTCTTATCTACAACCCCGTCGCAGTTCGCATCGGCGAGATAGAAGTTCTTCTTGTTGTCGCTTTCCTGGACCGCGAGAAGGTCTTTCTTGTCGGTCTTTCCATCTATGTAATCCTGGATGATCTTGACATCGTCGTTGTCAAGCAGGTAGTCGCCGTTGGCGTTACCGAAAATCTTGAGATAGTTGCCGGTCTTGGCGAGATCGTCGATGGTGATCTCATCCTTGGGAGCGTCCTTTCCGGAAAGCATGAAAAAGGCGCTTGCTCCGGCGATGACGACCACAAGAACGACAGCTGTCGCTGCGATCATTTTCTTGTCCATTCAATCACTTGGATGATTAATCCGAGGAAAGTACGCCAATGGAGAATATATACTGTCCCCTCTATGTAAAACAATTACATCATCCTGCCCATTGTGCTTTCGATGTTCTGAATCCGGTTCGGTACAGTTCAAACCTACCGGTGTCGCGTTAACCTGAACAGAAAGCTTCGTATCCACCTGCCAGATGTGGTATGACCCTGATTTCGAGTCTAAAACATGTAAGATTTTAGTGAAAATAAAATTTATACTAATTTTCTCTAGAATTATAGAGAAAAATTATATTATCATATTTTTTCACCAATAATATGGAAATAAAAAGAACAGATTATCTTCAGATTCTAAAGGATGCTACAGATAAAACGGATCTTGTGAAAGTGATAACGGGGATGCGCAGAGTTGGAAAGACGACCGTGATGTGTCAGCACCTGGAATACATACGCTCTGTAGGAATACCTGAAGGTAACATATGCCATATCAATCTGGATCTGTACGGCAAGACAATATCTTCCGAAGAACTGAAAACCATATTGGAACCATGTTTGGAAAAGGAAGGCGTCCATTACGTCCTGATCGATGAGATACAGGACGTGATCGGTTGGGAACTGATCGTAGCCATGCTTATCGCACGTAAAGATTGTGACGTATACATCACCGGGTCCAATTCAAGAATGTTATCCTCTGAACTATCTACCAAACTTTCAGGCAGGTATATGGAGATCAATGTCCTTCCTCTGTCGTTTAAAGAATATCTGGAACTTCACAACGGGGATTGTGAAGAGGTATTCCACCAATATCTCCGTTATGGACCTTTGCCTTCCATCGAACCTGAAAGGGGGGACAGGGTATGTTTCGCCCAATCGGAAGGAACCTACAACACGGTACTGATGAAAGATGTCGTATCACATCTATCCGGAAGAGCGGATAGGTTGGAACCCATATGCAGGTTCCTCTTTTCGAATATAAAGAACATAACAAACGCAGAACGTATGTCCATAGAGCTGAAAATATCGAATGACAGCATGAAAAAGTACCTTGACGCTCTGGTAAAAGCACATCTGTTCTACCATGCGGACAGATATGATGTCATAGGAAAGAAAATATTCTCATCCAAAGGCAAATACTACGCTACAGATATTGGTATGAGGAATTTCCTCCTGAATATAAACGAACTGCGCGACATCAGCGCATTGTTGGAAAATATTGTGTTCTTCGAACTTATACGTAGAGGCTACAGAGTGTTCATCGGAAGCTTCCGTGACCAAGAGGTGGATTTCACCGCAATCAAAGAGAATAGAATCGAATACTACCAAGTGTCTCAAACCGTGATGGCCGATGAAACCTATTCGAGGGAGGTCAGACCATTGAAATCGATCAAAGACAACTACCCCAAGACCGTTTTGACGTTGGACAGGTTCGGCCTGGGTAACGATGAAGGTATCGGGATCGTGAACCTCATCGACTGGTTGCTGGAACGACCGTCATACCGACCGTGGACAGAGATACGTACACACGAATAGGGTTTAATCACCTGATGCGATGTACATCCATGTCTTCCAGAAAGGTACCGGTTTTCCTAGAACCCGATGAATCCAGAAAAATAGTGGTGTTCGGCGGAGGGAACGTGGCCTACCGCAAATGCAAACAGTTCGAAGGGTTCCACATCAAGGTCGTGGCCGACAGGACCGTGCCTGACATGGAGAACGTGTGTTCCGAGATCGTATTAGAACACTTCGACCCCTCCGACATTGGAAAATACATCGAAGAGGCGTTCATAGTCGTAGCAGCCACCGACAGCAAACAGCTGAACGCCGCCATAAGGGATTCCGCCAAGAAGGCCGGCGTTCTGGTCAACTCCGCACACGGAGGAGGGGACGTCCTTCTACCTTCGTCCGTCAGAAAGGACGGCTACACCGTATCGGTATCCTCCGAAGGAAGCGTACCCGCATTCCCCCCGTTCATAGCGAAGAAGATCGACGAATTCCTAGGAAAAGACTACGACCTCATGCTGGAACTTCTCGTCTCGCTCCGCGATGGACTGCAGTCCCGTGTGAAGGAACAGCCCATGAGGGCGAAATTCCTTGCAGACGTACTAGACAATGAAAAAATATGGGAGTTCCTGAGGGCCGGGAACATGTCAGAGGCACGTTCCGAGGCCGACAGGATCGAAGAGAATTATCACTGAGCGGAATCGACGAAACCTTTCGCCCAATCCTCGGCGGAAAGGGCATGCTGGTGCATGTAGGTACCGACGGAGTTCCTGACGGTAAGTCCGTCCATACCGTCCTTTATGCCGAGTCCCCTGTGGACATCGAAGCAGAAACTGTGGTCTCCATGGGGGAACACTTCCGAATAATGGTACTCATGACCACGGACCGCTCCCTTGAAGAGGGGGTTGTTGGGTCTGGCCTCCGTAAGCATGTAGGTGGGTCCGTGACGCTTGTCGACCATATCGGCCTCCGCATCGAACACACCTGCCATTCTGTGGACCTTCCCGTTTTTATCCTTCAGGGTGGAACACAGGGTCATCAGACCCCCGCATTCACCGAGGACGGGTTTTCCTTCCAAGGACATGTTCTTCACACCGTCGAGGAAGTCCCTGTTCTCGGATATCCTCTCCGCATAGAGTTCGGGATATCCTCCACCAAGGTAGACCATATCAGCATCCGGAAGGGGGTCACCGTCGACAGGCCTGAACGTCTTCACCTTGATACCCGATGCCTCGAGACACTGCAGGTTGTCCTGATAGTAGAACGAATACGCATCGTCCATGGGGACGGCGGCGGTCATCCCCGCATCCCTCTGCACATAGGGGGATCCGGTGGGAAGGTCTCCGGTGGCGGTCTCGGCTATGCCCATGAGCATGTCGAGGTCGATAGGGTCCACAAGCCTTTCCAACGGTTCGATCTCGGACTGTTCGAAGGAATGGAGAGTCTTGAGACCCAGATAGCGTTGACCCAGTGTGTTCTCTTTGTCTTTACGTACCTTTCCCAAGACCTTGACCCCTTTGCAGTAGGTCTCCATGGCGACGTCAAGCTTCTGGGCATGCTGGGGGCCCGAGACCTTGTTCATGATCACACCTGCGATCTTGACCTCGGGATCGAAGGCCCTGAAGCCGTTTATGATCGCGGCTGCGCTCCTTGTCAGAGAGCCTGAATCTATGCAGAGGACCACAGGAAGACCCAGCAGCTTGGCGATATATGCGGTGGAACCGATATCACCGTCGCCCTGGAAACCTTCGTAGAGCCCCCTTACGCCTTCGACGATACAGAGGTCGGCATCCTTGGATGCATAACCGACCACGTTGCGGATCTTCTCGTCGGAAAGTAGGAAAGAATCGAGGTTCCTCGCAGGACGACCCGTGGCCGCAGTGTGGTACATGGGATCGATGAAATCCGGACCTGCCTTGAAGGCCTGTACCTTGTACTTCTTCGAGAGAACGGACATCAGACCTGTGGTGATGGAGGTCTTCCCCACACCGCTGCCCGTACCGGAGATCACGAATCCCTTCAAACTCACATCTCCCTGACGATTTCCCTGAGGGTGTCGGCGGTTTCCAGATGGACTATGCCTGTCGCACCCATGACCATGTTGTGGGAGGAGACCTCTCCGACTGCACATGTGAAGTTCTGATCGAGGTAGTTGGCGAGCTCACGGGGCTGGTCGGTGATCAGGATGTCGTCCTTTCCCATATCGGGATAGGCGTGACAGATACCGAGGATTATCTTCAGGTCAGGTTCGAACTCGTCGACCTTCTCCTTCATCCTCTCACCGACGACCGCATACTCGTCGAGACCTCCGACGATGCAATCGATGTTCACTCCATCGGCATCCAATTCGGCCATGATGTTGGAACAGTAACGCCTGATACGGGGAAGACCCAGTCCCTCATCCATGTTGGCGACGAAAAGGGTCTGACCGCCGAGTCTTTTCCTGGCCTCGTCGACCGCGACGAACATGTCGGAGAAGCGGTATGCAAGCTCTTTTTTGGCAAGCATGACCACGGCCACCTTCTTACCGTTCTTCAGGGCATCGGCGATGACCCTGCAGACGTGCATCTTGGTGGGGGACACCGCAGGCGAAAGATAGGTCTTTCCCGCCATACCCTTTTTCTTCTCCAGGTCGGTGGCGGCCTTGAGAAGGACGGTCTGACGGTCGCATTCGTCCTGGGGGACGATGCCTGCCTTGGCACCGGCCTTGAGCGCCCTTATGGCCCCTTCGGTATTGTTGTTCATGCAACCGTGACAGTCCACGGCGAAACATATGGTATCGCCGAGGTCCGCACGTTTGACGGCGGCACCGAGATCGTCTCCGATGATGGTACTGGCACATGTGCCTACGACGGCCATCGTGCGGGGAGCGAACTTCCTTTTGGCCTCGTTGAGGGTTGCGACGAGCGATTCGCTTCCTCCGAAGATGAGGTCGTTGTCCTTCAATGCGGAAGTGACCACCCTGATACCTGCGTTCTCCAAAGGACGTGACGCCATGAAACAGCATCCGGACGGCCCATGGGTGACGATAACATCCACGTTCATGTCCCTCAAAGTGTACATGGCCGCCACGATGGGGTTGGGGCGAGGGTGGATCACAGGGCTCACTGGTAACCCTCCTTGACCATCATGACGACGGTCTTCACCCCTTCGGGGATCTCGGGGGCGGATCCGTCACCGGGGGTGAGAACCATGGGGACACCATAGGAATCGGCCACCTGTTTGATAAGGTCCTTGTCAAGTTTGTCGCAGACCTTTTTGGAGACTGGGTCTATGACCAGAACGGCTCCGTCGATGGCTCCGAGCTCCTTCACACAGGAAAGGGTCCTTCCCACGGACATGTGGGAGATTCCGGGGTTCCTGTCGTTAAGGTACCTGATGCCGTCTTTGACAGAAACCTCTCCCCTCCCGGGGACTCCGTTGAAGGATCTCAGACCGTTGAGGACCGTGTCCACGGGAATCTGCATCTGGGAACAGATCTCGAGGGCCATGGACATGGCGTCGAGGTACTGAAGTGCCAGATAGCTGCCTTTGAGTTCGATCTCGTGGGTTCCATCGTACTCGACGGAGACTTTCAGGGGTTTGGCGAACTCGGGAACACCTATGACGGACACCCTCTTTCCATAGGTCACGATGGGTTTTCCGTACTTAGACCAGAGGTCTTTCTCGTTCTCGGGAACGACGGTCACACCCTTCTCGGTGATGATGTCCTTCTTTCCGACCTCGGCGGTACGGGTGTTCTTTGCGATTCCGTAGTCCTCGAGGAGGTTGGTGATACCTGCGATGTCCGCCTTTCCGGAACCTCCGAGGGACACCTCACAGACGAGGATGTCGTACTCCCCTTTGGGAAGGGCGATGAGGGTCGTGGGGGCTATGCTCTGCAGGTCGGTCACATAGTGTTTTCCGCCGATGAAGGGCCCCATTCCCCTAGAGGTGTGAAGGAAGACCTTCTTCCCGGTGCCGTCGAGGATGTGGGCGAGCACATAGCAGGTGCTGGTCTTTCCTTTTACACCGGTGATCTCGATCCTGAACCTCTTGTCCTTGATCAGGTCGTGGACAGCCTCGGACACGAACTCGATCCTGTCCGCAGTGGCGGGTGCGATAAACGAATCGGGACAGTGGCAGGGCCTGATGATAAGGTCGAAATGCTCTTCGGGGGTGGCGGGAAGGATCCTGATGCCCCTGTTGCGCATGTTGGAGAGAATGTCCCTGGGGGTGACCTTGTACACGTCTACGGCCGTGACGTCGTTACCGTCTTTCTGCAGCCTCTCGGCAAGGATCTTGCCTCCATGTACCGTATCGAGGACTAGGACCTTCATCTATCTCATTCCCCGTAGAACTCTTTGATCTTCACGTCGATGATGTCTACGAGACGGGGATCGTCGGCGACGGGACCCATGTACTTGACAGGTACGGTGATACCGTCCACGGTGATCTCGCCCGAGGATGCACGTGCGGGGATTCCGATCTGCTCGGGGATCTCCTCGCAGAGGTGGATACCGAGTGCGACGAACAGGGGGGTGACGATGATCTCCCTGGCACCTGCCTTGACCATTTCCTCGATGGTAGGGGCGATGGCGGGGCCGTTGAACTCGTTGAAGGTGTGGCGGGCGTACTTGTAACCGATCGCCCTGAGACGTGCCGCGTTGGTGGCGATGATGTCGGGATTGTTGCTGAGGGGGTCGAGGGTTCCGTGACCGACGACGAGGATACCGGAATCGAAGGTTCCTTTCGCCTCTGCGATCCTGTCGGTGAGGATGTCGGTAAGGGTACCGATGTATCCGAATGCAGGGGCCATACGGATCTTCATTCCGTTAGGTGCGATGCCGGAGTTCTTGGGTGCGATACCGAGTTTGGTGGGGATGAAGTCGCGGGTGAGCTTTCCCTCTGCGATGTAGTAGGGCACTACGAGGACGTCGTCGATGCCGTCCTTCTCCATCTGGGCGATGGCCTCCTCGATGGAGGGTTTGCTTACACGGAAGTACGCGATGTACACGTTCTTCCTTCCCCTTGCCCTGAGCCTTGCGGCCTGGGTCTCCATGATCTGCTCGAGGTTTCCGTCCCTGGTTCCATATCCAACAATAAGTGTTCCTTTCATCTGCATTCACATCCTGTGATCTCTTCGTCGCCCAGCCTCATTCCGCCGGAGATGTCCTCCGAACGGTCGTAAAGAAGCTGTGCCAGTCTGCGGTATTCGTTTGCCTGTTCGCTGTCGGGCGCACCGGACACGACGGTGGTCCTCATGTCCTCGCACCTCTGTACTTCAGGGCTCCTGGGGACACGGTATACCACTTCGGACCCCATTTCGGCGGCCGCACGGTCGACGAGGTCGTTCTCGTCCTTCACGTTTCTGGAATTCTGTATAAGGCCGCCGAACCTGGCGTAACCGTCTACCCTGAACCCCTTGACCGCCTCCGCTATGTTGTTGGCGGCGTAGAGGGACATCATCTCACCGGAGGTCACGACGAAGACGTCCCTGGCATAACCGTTCCTGATGGGCATCGCGAACCCTCCGCATACGACATCCCCGAGGACATCGTAGACGATGACATCGGGATCGTACACGGACATTGCGTCGAGTCTTTCGAGCTCTTCGAAGGCTGCGATTATACCGCGTCCCGCACAACCCTGTCCGGGCCTGGGGCCTCCGCACTCGACGCACAGCGAACCGTTCCTTCCTTCATGGACTATGTCCTCCAAAACCAGATCGTCACCTTTCCTCATTACATCCAAGACGGTGACCGGCCTGTCGTTACCGGTAAGAAGACGTGTGGAATCGGCCTTAGGGTCGCAACCGATCTGCATGACCTTAAGACCTTTCTCCGCCAAAGCGTCCGTTATATTGGACGAAGTGGTCGATTTTCCAATTCCACCTTTTCCATAAATGGCAATTCTGCGCACGGGGTCGAATCATTATCCAAGTAATAAACTGTATGTACTTCAGTAACACCTAATAGGAAGGAATGCAGGGAAAATGAACGGATACCGTCCCCGATACCCCCTCTGCTAGAGGAATTGGATTGTTTCGGACGACGTTACGATCCCTTTCGGAAAACGACCCGGAATACCGGACTTTCCGAAAAACGTACATAAAAGTGTGGTTTCCATGACCCTATGCCATTCATCGAAAAAGACGGTCTGAAATACCATTACGAACGCGTAGGTTCCGGAATACCTGTGGTGCTCGTCACAGGTCTTGCAGGAAACACATGGTTCTGGTACAAGACCGCACCCCTTCTCGAAGGGTACGATGTCATAATGGTCGATAACAGGGGTTCGGGAGAGACTGTTTCCGAAGACCCGTTCACGATACACGATATGGCGGACGATGTCGCCATGCTCGTAGATGAGCTCGGTATCGGCCCCGTGCACATCGTCGGATGGTCCATGGGTTCCCACATCGCCCTCAACTTCGCCTCCAGACACCCCGGAATGGTCAGGAGCCTCACCCTCATGTCTTCCTACCTCAGACGTCCCAGCCGTTCCGCGTACATCCTCAGGGCCGTCGGAGAAGGACTGCGTGACGGTTCCGTATCGGACGAGATAGCAGGGGCCGTCATGAACCTCCTTCTGAGGACGGAGGATTTCTTCAGATACTCCGAAGAAAATGGAAAACCCGTGAAGACCATGGCGATCGATTCCAAGGAAGGGATGTACAACCAGCTTCTCGCGGTCGACGGCTACAACCCCCGTGAAGATGCCGAAAATATCGATGTTCCAGTGCTGTCTATACACGGTCTCGAGGACATCATGGTGGAACCCAGGAACCATGACGATCTGGTCAAGGTCCTGAAGGACTGCACAGTATGTAGGATCCCCTGCGAAGGCCATGTGATGAGACCAGAATCCTACGTCCCGGCTATAAGGGAATTCCTGGAAAAACACTAAAAACCACTCCGGAGGGAGGGCCTCCGGATGTGAATTCAATTTTTGAAAGCGGGTTTACAACGGTAGACCCTGAAGGTCACCAAAGCCCCGAGGACTCCGAAATAGATAGCATAGGGGTTGTTGCAGGTGAGTGTTGCAAGCACTGTTATGACCGACATGGCACAGAACAGAAACGCATATTCCCAATGGACCTTCTTGGACGAAAGCAGTGCACATATCCCCGCGAAAACCACACTGATAATGTAGAAGTATCCGATCGTGTGGACCTGGTCCAAGGTCATACTCAAATGGACGTAGGAAAGATACTGCTCACCGAAGAACAACATGACCGCCGAACCTATGAGGCCCATGGCCACCCATATAGCAAGGTAAAGGACGTTGCTGCGGTTCATACGTTCCATGAACGTGGTCCGCATCTGTTCTACGATCACCCTGTTGAAGTTCGCGATCTGTTCCCTGTCGGATTCCGATTCGACAGATTGGAACAAAGGTGACGAGGTGATGTTCTTGTCGTACATCCTCCCGCACGCCGGACAGAACTCGTAATCACGCTGCAAGGGGCTCCCGCATTCGGGACAGACACCGATGACGGGGATCTCGGTCATACCGCGACCTCCTTTACATCGAGGGATACATGAAACATCACCGAAAACTCCATTCTGATTCCTCCTTCTCTGAACTGGATGAACATATGTGTCCAGATATTAGGTATTGTGGAAAAGACCGCCATCCTCGCACGGCCTATAGGGAAAAACAGGGTCGGAATCCCGACCCTTGTAGATTCATTCCTCGGAATTACGGATGACGAGGACGGGGCAGTATGCGAGCCTTACGACCATCTCAGCAACGGATCCGATAAGCATCCTCTTCAGACC
Source organism: archaeon (assembly GCA_024399195.1). Taxonomy (GTDB): domain Archaea; phylum Thermoplasmatota; class Thermoplasmata; order Methanomassiliicoccales; family Methanomethylophilaceae; genus Methanomethylophilus. Next base: position 14,273 of record JAKSHW010000027.1, read on the forward strand.
GGTACGTCCGAGTGTACCGCAGATGACGAGGTCGTGGTTCTTCGATTCTTCCACGATGGATGCCGCGGGAGACCCGTATGCGACCTTTGTGACCAAGGGGATGTCGGCCTCCTTCGCTCTGGAAACCACGTATTCGAGTGCGGAAGAGGTTATGGACTTCATATATTCCGAATCAGTGGCAATGCTGGCCGCAGATTCTCCCTTGTAGTTTCCCACATCAAAAACGGTGATTGCGGTAAGACTTGAACCAAGGGTCTTGGCAAGCTCGATAGCCTTATCGACTGCATGGGAATTGCTCTTGCTTCCATCGACGGCGACCAGTATGTTCGAATACATACAGTATGAATCGAGATACTGGGTTATAAAACTGTACTGTTTTCCGACTTGTCATTCCGCGGTATTTTACAAAGGTATGTGTCAGCTTGGCACAATGTAAAAATCTAAACGGATATTGTTTTCCCCTATAATACGCACGCGCGCACGCGTGAACCTTTATATCAATAGCCTTATCAACGGCCATTATAACGGACCACCGGGTCCGGTGATCATCATGTTAGTAAACGCAGAACTTTACGTCAGAGACCTTCCGGGACAACTGGTGGGTTCCATCGAACCGATCTCGATGGTAGACGGAAACATCGTCAGCGTCATGCACGACCGTGAGACGATGATGAACAAGAGGATCCTCGTCAAAGTGACCTTCGAGGTCAAAGACAACAGTCAGATCGAGAAACTGAAAGCTATCTGGAAATCCAGAGACATCATTATCTGCAAGATGGGTTCTGTGTATTCCACCCTGTCCATGGACTATATGCTGCTCGGTTCTTTCACCGCCGCATATGTAGACAGCCTTATCGATGTGGCCTCAAGACTGGCCAATGTGGAATCGGTGGACGTCTCATATTCTTCACAGGACAAAAACTCCGGAAAACGTACGGCGATGATCACCTTGGAAGTCCGTGAACGCGAAGACCTTGAAAAGGTGGATGCCTTCTTCGCAGAATCCTGCAAGAGGGACTCTCTCATCTACATCAGGGGGATCTGAAAATGAAAAGAATCTTGATCTCCGGTTTCGGTACCGTGGGACAGGGCTTCTGCGAGGTCCTCTCCTTGAGGAAGGACTGGCTTATGGAAAGATACGGGGAGGTCCCTGTAGTGGTCGCAGCGATGGACTCGAAGACCGTCGCCAAATGCCCCGAAGGCCTTGACCCCCTGGCGCTCGTCGAAAGGAAACAGACCTCCCGCAAAGTGGGCGAGGAGACTTATTCCGATTCCCTCGAGGTCCTCGGTTCCGTGGATTTCGACATCCTTGTGGAGGTCTCCCCCACCGACATCAAGACCGGTGGTGTAGGACTCAAGAACATCGAATACGCCCTGTCCCACGGAAAGGACGTCATCACGGTAAACAAAGGTCCCCTCGCACTGGAATTCAATAAACTGATGACCCTTGCCAAAGATAACGGATGCAGAATACGCTTCGAAGGATCTGTCGGAGGTGCGATGCCCATCATCAACCTCTGCCATGAGAACCTCGCCGCAGAAAAGATACGCTCCGTAAGAGGAATCTTCAACGGGACCTGCAACTTCATCCTCAGTAAAATGGATAACGGACAGCCTTTCGAGCAGGCCCTCAAAGAGGCCCAACAGCTCGGATACGCCGAAACCGACCCCACCAACGACGTCGAGGGGTATGACACCGCGGCCAAAGTGGCCATCCTCGCCAACGCGGTGTTCCACAGGGACGTGAAGTTCAGCGATGTGAAGATCACCGGCATAACCGGCATCACCCCCGAGGCTATCGCACAGGCCGCATCCCGCAACATGGTGATCAGGCTCATCGGAGAGATATCCGAGACAAAGCTCGAGGTGTCCCCCAGGCTCATCCCCAGAGACCACCCCCTCGGGATCAGCGGAACCCTGAACATCGCCCTCATAGAGGCCGACCTCGCAGGACCTATTACGATCAAAGGCCGCGGAGCGGGAAGAATAGAGACCGCATCCGCGATATTCAGCGACCTTGTGGCCATCCTTGACGGAAGGGCCGAAAAACTCTGTTAAACACGATCATCAAGAGGTAATTCATATGGCAAACAGAACTATCATCACTCTCGCCGGTACCGACCACCCCGGAATCATCGCAGAAGTCTGCAACTACTTCGCACAGAACAACATCAACATCCTCGACCTCAGCCAGACCGTCGTCCAGGAATACATCAACATGATGATGATCGTCGACCTGTCCAAATACAGCAAGACCTTCCCCGAGCTCGCACAGGACCTCGATGCCGTCGGAAAGAAGGTAGGCTGCACCATCAAGGCCCAGCGTGAAGAAGTCTTCAACATGATGCACAGGATCTGATTCCCATGGTAGATCTGAAAGAGGTCATGGAGACCAACAACATGGTCGCCTCCGAAAACCTCGACGTAAGGACCATCACCATGGGTATCTCGCTCCTGGACTGCATGACCCCCGACCTCGACGACCTTTGCGACAACATCTACGGAAAGATCACCGAATCCGCAAAGGACCTTGTGTCCGTCGGTGACGAGATCGCTCTGGAGATCGGTATCCCCGTCATCAACAAGAGGGTCTCGATCACCCCCGCCGCCATCGTGGGATCCAGCGCCTGCAAGACCGCAGAGGATTTCGTGAAGATCGCTGAGACCCTCGAGAAGGCTGCCTGCAAGGTCGGTGTGAACTTCCTCGGAGGTTATTCCGCACTCGTACAGAAAGGAATGAGCAAGGCGGACAGGCTCCTCATTGAGTCCATCCCCGAAGCCCTTGCGAAGACCGACCACGTCTGCAGTTCCATTTCCCTCGGATCCACCAAGACCGGTATCGACATGGATGCAGTGAAGCTCATGGGAGAGACCGTCGTGAAGACCGCGGAGGCCACCAAGGACCGCGATTCCGTGGGATGCGCCAAACTCGTCGTGTTCTGCAACCCCACCGACGACAACCCCTTCATGGCGGGAGCGTTCCACGGTGTCACCGAAGGCGACAAGGTCATCAACGTCGGTGTCAGCGGACCCGGAGTGGTCAGAAAGGCCGTGTCCCAGACCAAAGGAGAGAGCTTCGAAGTGCTCTGTGAGACCATCAAGAAGACCGCGTTCAAGATCACCCGCGTAGGTCAGCTTGTCGCCAAAGAGGCTTCCGCAAGGCTCGACGTGCCCTTCGGAATCGTCGACCTGTCCCTTGCACCCACCCCTGCAGTAGGAGACTCCATCGCGGACATCATCCACGAGATGGGTATGGAGTACTGTGGAGCACCCGGTACCACCGCAGCCCTTGCGATCCTCAACGACCAGGTGAAGAAAGGAGGTATCATGGCATCCTCATACGTCGGAGGACTCAGCGGAGCGTTCATCCCCGTCAGCGAGGACAGTTCCATGGCCTATGCCGCGGAGATCGGTGCACTCACCCTCGAGAAGCTCGAGGCCATGACCTGTGTCTGCTCCGTCGGTCTCGACATGATCGCCATCCCCGGAGACACTTCCGCATCCACCATCTCGGGAATCATCGCCGACGAGATGGCCATCGGAATGATCAACCAGAAGACCACCGCCGTGAGGGTCATTCCTGTCATCGGAAAGAAGGCAGGAGATACCTTCGAGCTCGGAGGACTCCTCGGCAGTGCCAAGATCATGCCTGTAAACCCCTACGGCTGTGCCGATTTCATCAACCGCGGCGGAAGGATCCCCGCCCCTGTGCACAGTTTCAAGAACTGATCCTACAGATGGTGGGGGATTCCCTACCATCTCCTTATTTTTCCAAACAATGGGTTGGTCGGAAAGTCTGGAAAACCATGACGGACCGGTCGACCGTATCCAAAAGCGGACTCCTTCATAGGGGTGCGGCCAAACAACCCAAACTCAGGAGTCCAAACGGTCATTCCACAAGGGGATATATGCCGTTTTTGTTGGAACGGGTCATTCGTAATCGAGAAGACTTTTCTGTTTCCGCCTAGGCATCGGATCCGTTACAAGATGGTCCATAGGATGTTTTGCCATGAACCTCCCTTGGTCCTTCATCGAATCGAAATGGTATAATAAGCCGTTCACGACCAGATTGGTCCCACAGTTCCTCCAGAAGAACGAGACTCCGTTGGACACACAGGACCTATGGACGTCTTCGACCCAGGCCATATCGCACACCCGGGCATTGTTGCATATCTCCCCTCCGACATAGATGCACTCGACAAGATTCCTGGAAAGCAATTCGGAGGTGTCGATCGGCCCTACCAACGGTGCTATAAAGACGTCGCGGTGTTTCGCAGGCAGCCCCATCAGAAGGTCTACACGTTCATCCCAAGAGGATTGGTCTTCCACACTGACGGAAAGACGGACATTGTCCCACCCTTCTCCCCAATCCGAAGGAAGATTGTCAAGGATGCGTGAAGGGCGTTTGGTCATGAGGATGAACGAGATATCCTTACGTCTACGGATTATCGACCAGGCCTCGTCACGCCATTCATCGGCCTCTTCGATGAAGAAATCGCTGGTGAGAGGCGTGAGTACGATCCTGTCCCTCAGAACATACCGTCCTCTATTGTCTTTTTTCAACGGCAAGTCGAACTGGGTGGAAGACCTGCGTACGACATTGCTGCTGTCGAGACCTCTTGAAGAATCCCCCGCAAACATGTAACAGTTCAGACAGCCCGAACATATCCTATGGCATCCGTGCCATGGATTCCACGGAACAGACTTGTAGACAAAAGTTGGTATTTCAGAAGACATTGCAATCTTGAAACAATCTTAAAAGTTCACAAAAACTGTGAAAAAGGGTTAGCTACCCCTTCCGGGGCAAAAAGATAGCATAAAGATGCGTAGGTGGGGACAGAGGGATTTGAACCCCCATAGGCGGGTTTCCACCACGGAAGGAGCTACCTTCCATGAAATTAATGAGTCATCGCTCCAGTTATTCATCATAACTTCAGCAAACTCATTCAAATCACGCTCATAACTGGAGCCCGCTAGTCTACCAGGTTAGCCTATATCCCCAATTAGTGATGCTGAGAGCGTCAGCTTCACTTCTTGCGCATCTTTGCTGCTCTCTTTCTTCTTCTCATTTTCTTCTTGCGCCATTTCCAACGCTGGTTACCGCGTTTCTTCCAGGCGCGTGAGCCTCTCTTCATGATCCTTCCTCTGTAATCGTCTGTCGGCGAAGACGGACTCTTGGCGGGCCCGTCGGGACTTTCGGTTCCTTATTAGGGGACTTTCGAACCCGAGGCGTCTGGCTTAGAAGGCCAGCGCTATATCCTGGCTAAGCCACGGGCCCTGCAACATCCTCATTCTACTTCTATCATTTAAAGGTTGGGGTAGACGATAGCCTCCACTACCTCAGTGGTTGCAAAATATTCGTTATAATAATCCAAAAGTGTCGGATAACCTCCTAAAACGAGACAACCCTCTAC
>JAKSHW010000270.1 GCA_024399195.1 archaeon
CAAAGAGTACGCAAGGATCACCAAGATCTACGAGCCTTACCAGGTCAACGTCGACCCCAAGAAGTGCCTCATGGACCAGGGTATCCTCTGCCTCGGACCTGCAACCGCCGGTGGATGCAACGCAAGGTGCACCTCTGTCGGACAGCCCTGCCGTGGATGCTACGGACCTACCCGCTACGTCCAGGAGCACGGAGCAAGCGCTCTCACCGCAATCGCTTCCCTCTTCCCCGTCCTCGACGAGGACCCCACCTGCGACGAAGAGAGGATCATCGAGATCATGTCTACCATCAAAGATCCCCTTGGATACTTCTACGCATACACTGCTGGAAAGTCTCTGATCAAGAGGTCTGTCGTGGAAAACTGATGGAGGAATGAAAATGGCAGCACCTATTATTTGGGACGAGAAACAGAAAATCAATGGAAACAGGATCACCATCGATCCTATCACCCGTCTCGAGGGACACGGAAAGATCGAGATCTTCCTCGACGACAGCGGAAACGTAAAGAACGCATACTGGCAGATCCCCGAGGTCAGGGGATTCGAGAGATTCTGCATCGGAAGGAGGGTTACCGAGCTTCCCCAGATCACCGCAAGGCTTTGCGGTGTCTGCCCCGGAGCACACCACCTTGCAGGAACCAAAGCCGTCGATGGATGCTACAACGCAAAACCCACCGAGGCCGCATTCCACATCAGGGACACCTTCTACCACGCACACTTCGTGCACAGCCACATTGCCCACTTCTACGCCCTCGGTGGACCCGACTTCGTCGTAGGTCCCGCAGCACCCGCCGCACAGAGGAACGTTCTCGGAGTCGTCGGTGCAGTCGGTCTCGAGCTCGGAGGAGCAGTCCTCAAAGCCCGTGCAGACGCACAGAAAGTCCAGGCAATCATCGCTGGTAAGCCTACCCACCCTCTCCTCGGAGTTCCCGGTGGAGTTTCCAAGGCAGTCTCCAACGCTGAGGCAAAAGAGATCCAGGACATCTCCGAGGGTCTCGTCGCATTCGGACAGAAATCCCTCGAAGTCTTCCATGACCTCGTTCTCTCCAACAAAGAGTACGTCGACATCATCACCAACAAGGACCTCTACTACCACGAGACCTACCAGATGGGACTTGTCAACGACAAGAACCAGCTCGAGTTCCACGACGGTATGGTCCGCGTGAAAGACCAGAAGGGTAACGAGTACGACAAGTACAACGCAAACGACTACCTCGACCACATCGCCGAGGCTGTCGAGCCCTGGTCCTTCGAGAAATTCCCCTACCTCAAGAAACCCGGATACAAGGGACTTGTCGACGGACCCGACAGCGGTCTGTACCGTGCAACCCCTCTCTCCAGGCTTAACGTCTGCGACAGCATCTCCACTCCTCTCGCAAACGAGGCTCTTAAGGAGTTCAGGGAGACCCTCGGTGCAACCGACGGAACCCCCGTCCAGTTCACCCTCGCCACCCACTGGGCAAGGCTCATCGAGCTTCTCTTCGCAGCTGAGAAGCTCAAAGAGGACGCCTACAGCGACAAGCTGACCGACGCCAACATCAAACAGACCGACCTCGTCCCCGGAGGACGCGGAGTCGGATGCGTCGAGGCACCCCGTGGAACCCTTACCCACGACTACACCTG
>JAKSHW010000271.1 GCA_024399195.1 archaeon
AAGCGTCTTTATCCGCAAATAATATGAGTTTTAAGTTGAAAGAGGTACTAGGACCTGATGTTGGAAAAATCGATCATGAGGTAGTCGTCGTATTCGTTGATGGCGAACTCTCTGACAATGGTGCTTTTTCCGACACGTCTGGCTCCTTCGATCAATGCCGCCGTGCTTCCATGGCCGTTCTCTTTCCAGTCAAGTAGTTTTCTGTAGATTTTTCTTTTGAAAGTAACGACCATGTCGGTATCATAACCTCCTCAATATATGTTATGCACGGATATACACTACTGCAATATCAATAATCAGCACATATCTACATTACTGATTTGTAGAAAATTTACACGTATTTAAACAACTTTTTGAGTAGGTCATTGTGTTAGGGCCCATTGTATAGTTACGGCCACCTTTGTTCCGACCATTGTGTGGATCTGAGACTTTGTGTGTGTTCAGTTTTTGGAAAATAATACGGTAGGTATGTCGATATTATCCTCTGAATGTTCATTTATGTCCATAATTGTGTAATATTTTACAAAATCTGCGAACTGGTTTAGTATATGTGTTAACATACAGGGGACCATGTTGGACATCACCCTCGATGTTTACCAGTCCACTGCACTCGGTGCAATAGTCATGGTCCTGGGTCTTTTCCTTGTAAACAGGTCGGAGACCTTGAGGAAGTTCTGTATTCCCGCCGCTGTCGCAGGCGGCCTGGTCTTTGCGATATTGAATACGGTATTGCATTATGGGGACATCGCCGAATTCCATTTCGACGAGACCCTGAAGAACGTCATGATGACCGTGTTCTTCTGTTCCGTCGGATTCATGGCTTCGTTCAGGATGTTGAAGGTCGGTGGAAGGCTTGTGGTCCTCCTTCTCGCCCTTATCTCCATCCTTTTGGTTGCACAGGACGTCATAGGTTCCGTTTTGGCTTCTTTGTTAGGTTGGGACCCTAAGTTGGGTCTAGCCCTCGGATCCATCTCCCTCGTAGGGGGACACGGTACCGCGGCAAGTTACGGACAGCTCCTTATCGACAAGTTCGGCCTCATCGGTGCGGACACCGTCGCCATCGCCGCGGCCACCTTCGGTCTCGCTGTGAGCGGTTTCATCGGAGGCCCTCTTTCCAGAAAGCTCGTCGAGTCGAAGGGTCTCAGGCCCGATGCGGAGGATATCGAGTTTTCTAAGGAAGAGGAGGTGACGGTCCCCGTGGACGACCACAGGTTCCTTACCGCCCTGATCCTCATCGTCCTCTGCATGGGTGCCGGTACCTATATCGTCTCGTTCCTTTCGGACATCGGCCTCACCGTGCCCACATATATCGGTGCTATGCTGCTCGCACTCGTGATCCGCAATGTGGCCGACCATAAGGGATACGACCTGCCTATCAAGGAGATGTCCACCCTCGGTAACATCTGTCTTGCCATGTTCCTTGCAATGGCCCTTATGACCATGAAGCTCTGGCAGATCGCCGACCTGGCCCTGGGGATGGCCGCGATCCTCATCATACAGGCGGTCGTCGTGGCATTGTTTGCCTATTTCATCATCTTCCGTTTCACCGGGAAGAACTACGATTCCGCCGCCCTAGTCACCGCTACATGCGGTTTCGGTCTCGGTGCGACCCC